>NZ_JBSFLZ010000009.1:0-107895 GCF_053599315.1 Saccharopolyspora sp. NPDC000995 | reverse complement strand
GCGACGAACATCCCTTAATCGCTTTGACCAGCTTGTGCACCCCGTACTGCGGGTCGACTTCGACGAGAAGGTGAACGTGGTCCGGCATCGTTTCCAGCTCCACCAGCCACGCCCCCTTCTCCTCGACGACTTCCCGGATGAGCTGCTTCAAGCGTTCTTCCATCCGGCCACCGATGACCCGGCGCCGGTATTTCGGGCACCACACGACGTGGAACGCGCACTGAAAGGTGATGTTCGCGTTCGATCGCAGCGTGACGGCCATACCCAGCACTATACAGCGCCGAGCTATCTAACGTTGGCAGGATTACCGCTGGGCACGTCAGCATCGCACTTGACGTGCTAACCCCACGGATAAATCCGGGAGTCTGCGCACTACGTCTACCTGATCACACCTGAGGCATCAGCAGGAGCCAGCGCGCGCCGAAGACGAGGGCGGCCAGGCCGATGAGGACCCAGCAGGCCAGCCACAGCGCGGCGGGTAGCCCCGTGAGCCTCGCGAGCTGGTCGGCGTCGGAGTTCGGTGCGCGGCCGCCGGCGCGCTTGCGGCGCAGCTCGGCGATCGGACGCAGGCCGCCGAACAGCAGGAACCAGCTGAACAGCGCGCAGCACAGCGCCTGCCACGCCGGGGTCGCGAACCAGGACACGGCGAAGATCACGCCACCGGTGACCACGATCGACAGCACGCCGTAGGCGTTGCGGATCGCCAGCAGCATCGCTGCGAGCAGCGCGACGCACGCCCAGAGCATCACCTGGGCCAGGTCCACGGTGACCAGCCACGCGCCGCCGAGCCCCAGCAGCGACACCGCCGGATAACCCGCCACCAGGGTGAACACCATGCCCGGCCCGGTCGGCTTGCCGGTCGAGACGGTCAGCCCCGAAGTGTCGGAGTGCAGCCGGATGCCGTTGAGCTTGCGCCCGCTGAGCAGCGCGACACCCGCGTGGCCGCCCTCGTGGGCGATAGTCACGACGTTGCGCAGCAGCAGCCAGGTGTTCCGGCCGAGCACCAGCACCAGCGAGATCACGCCGGCGATCAGCGCGGCGACGTTGCCGGAATCCAGCAGCTGCGCGGTCCATTCCCGCACTAAATCGTCCACAATAGACATCCAGGGCTTCGGGGACAGGCCGCCGCCAGCCTAGCCGGAGGCGCGCACCACGAGTTCCGGGGCGATGGCGATCCGCCTGGGCACGGTCTCGTCCCCGGAGACGCGGGCGCCCAGCATCCGGACCGCTTCGGCCGCGATCTGCTCCTGCGGCTGCCGCACCGTCGTCAGAGCCGGCTGGGCCAGCTCGGCGTACGGGAGGTCGTCGAAGCCCGTGACCCGGACGTCCTCCGGCACTCGCACCCTGCGCCGCGCCAGTTCGTCCAGCACGCCCAGGGCGATCGTGTCGTTGCCACACACGATGCCCTCCGGCAGCAAGGCCCGTGTCAGCAGCTCCTTCCCGGCCTGCTGGCCCCATTGCTTGCCGACGTCGCCGAGCAGCACATCGCCGCCGTCGCCCGCAGCTCGCCGGTAACCGTCCAGCCGGGCTTGCGCGGACGAGTCCGCCGGCTTCGACCCGACGAACACCAGGCGCCGCGCGCCGCGGCCGAGCAGATGCCGCACGACCTGGCTCATCCCCGCCTCGTTGTCGACCCCGACCCAGCTGCCCGCGAAGCCGTCCACCCGCAGGCCGAGCTGGATGACGGGAACCCGCGCGGCGGCTGCGGCCAGCACTTCGCCGCTGCGCTCGCGGTGGCAGGGGATCACGATCAGCGCATCGACGCGGCGGTCCAGCAGCGCGCGGACCTGGCGCCGCTCGGTCTCCGGCTCGTGGTGCGAGTTGGCCAGCAACAGGCTGCGCTGCCCGTATTGCAGCTGCTTCTCCACCGACTCGACGAGCGTGGCGAACAACGGGTTGCCGATGCGGGGCACGACCATGCCCATGGTGTGCGTGGTGCGGCTGCGCAGGGACGCGGCGACGACGTTCGGCTCGTAGTCGAGCTCGCGGGCCGCCGCGAGCACCTTATCCCGGTTCTCCGCCCGCACGCCGCGCTGACCGGACATCGCGCGTGAGGCGGTCGCCACCGACACCCCGGCCCGCGCCGCCACGTCGTGGATCGTGACGCCCACGCCACCTCCTCCGTCTCCTGCCACCCGAGTGTAATCGTTTTCTAGTACATTTCCGACCTTTGGCGGACTTCTCGCGCCGAATGACGAGCCGAACCGGAAACCGATTACATCGCGGGCGGCTGTCAGTCGAAGTAGGTGGCGACGTCCAGGGCGCCGCCTACGGCCTGGAATTCGGCCCGGACCGCTTGGCGGAGGTCCGCGTCGACCAGGTAGTCCACTGTGGTCAGTGCCAGGCCGATGGCGCCGTCGAGGACCGCTCGGTCACCCGCCGGAGAGCCCGCCGCGGCGGCGAATTCCTCGGTGTGCAACGAGAGGTTCGGGTCGCCGAGGCCGATCATCGGGTGGATGGCCGGGAGCCGGTAGCTGAGGTTGCCGAGGTCCGTCGAGCCGGTGAGGTACTCCGGCACGACTCCGCACGGCAAGGACGTCCGACCCCGGCGGGCCTGGTGCTCGGCCCAGCGGGCCGCCAGCACGTCGTTGTGCCGAATGGGCAGGTAGGCGGGGTTGTTGTCCCAGCACAGCTCCACACCGCAGCCCGTCATCGAGGCCGCGCCGTGCGCGATCGCTTCGATCCGGGCGGCGAGGTCCCGCAACGACCCGGGCTCGGCGGAACGCACGTAGAACAGCGCCGCGGCGCGGGCGGGCACGACGTTGGGGCGCTTGCCTCCGTCGGTGATGATCCCGTGCACGCGGTCCGTTGACGGCATGTGCTGCCGCATCGCCGCAACGCCCTGGTAGGTCGCCACGACCGCGTCGAGCGCGTTGCGGCCCATGAACGGCTGTGCGGCGGCATGCGCGGCCACACCGTGGAAGATCACCTCGACCTGGCGCCGCCCCAGGAACGGGTGGACGGCGATGTCGTGCGAGAACGGGTGCAGCATCACGACCGCGTCGACATCGTCGAAAAGCCCAGCCCTGGCGAGGTGCTCCTTGCCTCCGCCGCCCTCCTCTGCAGGGGTGCCGAACAAGCTCACCCGGCCACCGGTGGCCGACACCACGGTGGCCGCGGCGAGGAACCCGCCGACCGCCGCCGAGCAGATGATGTTGTGCCCGCAGCCGTGCCCGATGCCCGGCAGCGCGTCGTACTCCGCCAGCACCGCGACGTGCGGGCCGTCGCCACCGCTCTCGGCGCGCAACGCCGTGTCCAGCCCGCCGACTCCCACCTCGACATCGTGCCCGTGGGACCGCAGCAGCTCGGCGGCCCGAGCCGCCGAGCGGTGCTCGGCGAACGCCTCCTCCGGGTGCGCGTGCAGATCCCGGCTCAACGCAACGAGGTCCTCGGCGTGACCGTCCACCCACCGCTGCACGTCGGCGCGCAGCGCCTCGTCGGCCCCGGCGAAATCGGAGTGGATCGGCTCGGCCACGGCCACCGCCCGCTCGGTGGCCGCGGAGACGGCACGCAGGTAGGAGTCATCGGGCTGCACTGGCTGTGTCGGCTGTGTCACAACACCGACTCTAGGCCGGACGAGTTACCCCACGGATCACCGCTGCGTAACGCCGTCCTGCCGGGGAACCGGCCCCAACACCCGGTGCGCGAGCAACGTGCCGCCGACCACGGCCGACGGGATCACCACGAGCTGCGCGACCGGGATCAGGCACAGCAGGTAGGTCGGCAGCCCGAACCCGAACACCACGGCCCGGTGCCGCCGCAGCGCCCTGCGCCGGTCGGCGAAGCGCAGGCCGCGCCGCTGGAACACCAGCCCGACCATCTCCAAGGTGACCAGCCACGACCCGAACAGAGCGCCCAGCACCAGAGCCGCGATCTGCCCGACCACCGGGATGAATCCGATGGCGAACAGCACGATCGCGCCGGCCAGCGCGACGCCCACCAGCTTCAGCGAGTCCCGCAGACCGCGGCCGAACTGGCGCGTGAAACCGGCGCCGTCGTCGGAGGTGTCCAACCCGAGCCGCTGCTCCGTCTGCTCGGCGATGTGCTCGTAGAACGGGCCACCGATGAGCAACGTGACTGCGATGAACGAAACCGACGCCAGCAGCCCGGCGGCGGCGACCACCGCCACGCCCACCAGGATGCGCACCGCCTGGCGGACGGCATCGACCCAGCCGTCGGCGAACGGCGTCATCCAGGTGACCAGGTCCGGGCTGAAGTAGATCAGCGATCCCATGCCGCCCAGCAGCAGCACGGCGCTGATCAGCGCCGGCAGCGCGCCGAGGAGCAGCAGCTTCGGGCTGCGCAGGAGGATGCCGAAACCGGTGCCAAGCGTGCGGACTCCGACGAAGAACGAACTCATCAGGATTGGTCTCCCGTGCGGTGGCGATCAACACCCACCGTATCGGCCGCAGCCTCACCACCGGGCGGGAAACCGGCGGATCAGCGCACCACCCGGTACCTGTTGCGCCGCGGATGCGGCACCGACCTGGGCGTCCGCCCGCCGGACGGCCCGCGGTTGCGGCGCTCCTCCTGGCGGTTCGCATGCAGTTCCAGCAGCAGCACGTCCGGGCTCTCCCCGGCGTGGCTGCGCCAGAGCATCCTCAGCAGCTCGTCCTCCGCGAGCACCCAGCGACGGCCGAACACGTCATCGTCACTCATCGCGACTCCAGCATCCCGGCAGCTTGATCACGCATGGTGCCTGTGCGATCTCTCCCGATTCACCATACCCCCGCGAGCGACCGGCGTGATCCGCCTCACGAGGCGCTCGACGTCGTTTGTGCACCTGGAGCCGCGCCGAACCGCTACGGCGCGGCGGGGCTCAAGTCCGCGCCGCAGCGCATCGCCGCGCATCACCGACCATGACGTGCTGCTTCCGCTGGGCGTGATCCCGGCCGCGCTGCTGAACAACCTGCCGGCTGCCAAGCGCGGCGCGCTGGTGCTGCTAGACGACTACGACCTGATCATGGCGCTGGGCTCGGCCACGGTCTCCAGCATCCCGTTCGCGCTAGACCGGCTGACCCGAGCTGGTCGACGCCCCGAGCTGAAGCCGATCCACAGTGGACGGTCGCCTTTGCTGGCCGCCTTCGTGTTCGCCGCGATACCGATATCCCCGGCTGCCGCGCAGGAACGCGCCGGGCGGTGGCTGGCCCACCCCTAGAAGGCCAGCCACCGCGACATCCGTCCGACGCGGTGGAACGGCGATCCGCTCCCGTTTTCCCAGATCTCTTCGCAGCCGCACACGATCGGTGCATGAAGAAGGCCCCCTCCGCGAGAGTCGAGGTCGTCGCGGAAGGGGCCCGAGTCGCCGATCGTCAGGCGATGATGCGGATCGGGTCCTCCAGGAGCCCGGTCAGCAGCTGCAGGAACGCCGCGCCGACCGCGCCGTCCACCGCCCGGTGGTCCGCCGACAGCGTCGCCCGCAGGATCTTGCGCGCCACGAACTCGCCGTCGCGCACCTGCACCTCGTCGCGGGCCGCGCCGACCGCCAAGATCGCCGCCTCCGGCGGGTTGATCACCGCGCTGAACTGCTCGATGCCGAACATGCCCAGGTTGGAGATCGAGAAGGTGCCGCCGGACATCTCGGCAAGCTTCAGCTTGCCCTCGCGGGCCCGCCCGGCCAGCTCCCGGCTCTCCGCGGCGATCTCCGAGACGCTCTTGCGGTCGGCGTCCTTGATCACCGGCACGACCAGGCCGTTGTCGATGGCCACCGCGACGCCGAGGTTGATGCGCTTGTGCTGCAGCATCTTGTCGCCGGCGAACGAGACGTTCACCGCCGGATTGGCACGCAAGGCCGTGGCCACCGCCTTGACGATCAGGTCGTTGACGCTGACCTTCGGGCCGCCCGCGGCCTGCAGGCGCTCGTTGAGGGTCGCCCGGAAGGCCATCAGGTCGGTGACGTCGATGGCGCTGGTCAGGTAGAAGTGCGGGGCCTGCTGCTTGCTCTCCGTGAGGCGCTTCGCGGTCACCTTCCGGATGTTGCTGAGCGGGATCTCCTCGACGTCCTCGCTGGAGACCGCCACCGGGGCAGCCGGAGCGGCGGCAGCCGGAACAGCAGCGGCCGGTGCGGTCGCTGCGGTCGCTGTGGCGGCCTCGATGTCGGCGCGGATGATCCGCCCGCCGGGCCCGGTGCCCTGCACCGTCGACAGGTCGACGCCCTTCTCCTTGGCGACCGCCTTGGCCAGCGGCGACGCCTTCGGCTTCGCACCCGGCTCGGCGGGCGCAGCCACGGCGGCAGGCTCGGGCGCCGGAGCAGCGGGCTCGGCCGGGGCCGGAGCCTCGGCGGCAGCCGGGGCCGGGGCGGCGACGGGCGCAGGGGCCGGGGCGGCTTCCGCCGCGGCGCCGGAGCCGTCGCCGAGGATCGCGATCGGGGTGCCGATCGGCACCGTCGCGCCCGCCTCGACGAGGATCTTCTCCAGCACCCCGTCGTCGTAGGCCTCCAGCTCCATGACGGCCTTGTCGGTCTCGATCTCGGCCATCACTTCGCCGCGGCTGACCTGGTCGCCGACGTTCTTGTGCCAGGTCGATATAACGCCCTCCTCCATCGTGTCGGAGAGCCTCGGCATCTGAATCTCAGTCATGGTCTTCCTCGGGTGAGCACAGGCCTCAGCGGCGACGGCCGACGGCGTCCAGCGTCTGGCGGACCGCAGTCGTAAGGGACTCTGCCGACGGCAGCGCGGCGCGCTCCAGCGGCTTGGCGTAGGGCAGCGGGACCTCGGCGGCCGCGACCCGGCGCACCGGGGCGTCCAGGTAATCGAACGCACCGTCCGAAATGGACGCGGCGATTTCCGCGCCGATGCCATAGGTCAGCCAGTCGTCCTCGGCGATCACGGCGCAGCCGGTCTTGCGCACCGACTGCACGACCGTCTCGCGGTCCAACGGCCGCAGGCTGCGCAGGTCGACGACCTCGGCGTTGATGCCATCTTCCGCCTGCAGCTTCTCCGCGACCTGCTGGGCGACCATCGCCATCCGCGAATAACCGATGATGGTGACGTCGGTGCCTTGCTTGGTCACCTTCGCCTTCCCGATCTCGGCGGGCTCTACGACGTCCGGGACCTCGCCTTTGGTGTTGTACAGCGCGAGGTTCTCCAGGAACAGCACCGGGTCGTTGTCCCGGATGGACGCGAGCAGCAGCGCCTTGGCGTCGGCCGGCGTGCTCGGTGCGACGACCTTCAGGCCCGGCACGAACGCGTAGTACAGCTCGATGTTCTGCGAGTGGGTGGCGCCCAGCTGCTGACCGCCGCCGCCCGGGGTGCGCAGCACCATCGGCACGCTGGTCTGGCCGCCGAACATGCCGTAGATCTTGGCCGCGTGGTTGACGATCTGGTCCAGTGCGATCAACGAGAAGTTGATCGTCATCAGTTCCACGACCGGCCGCAGGCCCAGCATGGCCGCGCCGATCGCGGCACCGACGAAGCCCTCTTCGGCAATCGGGGTGTCGCGCACCCGCTTCTCGCCGAATTCCTTCAGCAGCCCGGCGGTGATCTTGTAGGAGCCTTCGAAGACCCCGATTTCCTCGCCGATGAGGAAGACGTCCTCATCGCGCAGCATTTCGTCACGAAGCGTGTCGTGCAACGCTTGGCGATACGTGATGACGGCCAACGGTGTTTCTCCTGCACAAAAGCATTGGGGGGATCCCGTGGATCTCTCGAATTGGCGTCGCAGAGATCCACGGGCCTCAGTGGCGGGGTGTCGCTAGATCGCGGGCGGGTGCCTCAGAAGACCGGGTCGGCCGGCAGGCGCCGCGAGTCGTTGGCCACCGGGGTGGCGTAGGTGTAGTCGAACAGCGTCGAGGGGTCCGGGTGCGGGCTGTCGTCGGCGAACGCGACCGCCGCGTCGACCTCGGCCTGGGCCTTGCGCTCGATCTCCACGGCGGCGTCCTCGTCCAGGACGCCCGCCTCGATCAACTCGGCCCGGAAGTTCGCCACCGGGTCGGCCTGCTTGGCCTGCTCGACCGACTCCTCGCTGCGGTACTTCGCCGGGTCGACCACCGAGTGGCCCTTCAGCCGCTCGCTGACCGCCTCCAGCAGCGCCGGGCGACCGGTCTCGCGGGCCTGCTCGACCAGCCGGGTCGCCGCGTCGCGGACGGCCAGCACGTCGTTGCCGTCCACTCGCTCGCTGTGCATCCGGTAGGCCGCGGCACGCTTGTACAGCTCCGGCTCGGCGGAGGCCTTGTCGACCGTCGTGCCCATCCCGAGCTGGTTGTTGATCACCACGTACACCACCGGCAGGTTCCACAACGCGGCGATGTTCAGCGCCTCGTGGAAGGCGCCGATGTTGGTCGTGCCGTCGCCCATCTGACACATCACGACCTGGTCGCCGCCGCGGTAGTCGATGGCCAGCGCGGCACCGGTGGCCAGCGGGATCTGGCCGCCGACGATGCCGTAGCCGCCGAGCAGCCCGGCCTCCACGTCGAACATGTGCATCGATCCGCCCCAGCCCTTGGAAGTGCCGGTGGTACGGCCGTACAGTTCGGCCATCACGCGGCCGGGCTCGATGCCCTTGGCGATCGCGTAGCCGTGCTCGCGGTAGCCGGCGAACAGCAGGTCGCTCTTGCGCAGCGAACGCATCAGGCCGACGATGGTGGCTTCCTCACCGAGGTTGAGGTGGCAGTAGCCGCCGATCTTGGCCTGGGTGTAGCCCTGCGCCGCGCGCTCCTCGAAGCGGCGGATCAGGGTCATCTCGTAGAAGTAGTCCTTCAGGAGCTCCGGCGACTCACCGGCGAACCGTCCGACGCCGGAGCGGCGTACCGAGCCGCTGCGGCGCGACTTGGTGGCGCGCGTGGCCGGTTTGGTGCGGGTAACAGTCTGTGCCATCACAGATCCCCTCTTCGGTTGGCCGTTTCAGAAGCGGCGGCAGCCGCTTGCGGTGTGGGACTCAACTCGCACCGCCGCAGGTTCTCAGGCTGGTCCCACCCCGCTGGGATTCTCTGCGAGGACCTGCCTCGACGTGGTGAATTGGCATTCATGATGTCGGGGATCCCGGAGCGAGACGGCGTCCGAGGTTGCGCTTGTGGCACCGCTACGCAAACTTCTGAAACACTCATTGGTCTTCGCTCAGCGCTTCTTCGGCGGCGCGACGTGGATCGGCAGGCCCAGCGCGGCCATCGCCGCCTCCATGCCGATCTCGCCAAGGGTCGGGTGCGCGTGGATGGTCTCGGCGAGTTCGTCGAGGGTGGCTTCCAGCGCCATGGCCAGGGCCCCCTCGGTGATCAGGTCGCTGGCGGAGTGCCCGATGATGTGCACGCCCAGGACCTCGCCGTACTTCTTGCCGGCGACGATCTTCAGGAAGCCCTCGGTGTCGCCGTAGCTCTGCGCGCGACCGAGCGCGGCGAACGGGAACTTGGCGGCGACCACTTCGTGGCCGGCCTCGATCGCCTTGGCCTCGGTGAGCCCGACGCTGGCGATCTCCGGGTGGGTGAAAGTGGCGGCCGGGATGACGTTGTAGTCGATCGCGGCATGGTGCCCGGCGATCGTCTCGGCCGCGACCACGCCCTGGTGCGACGCGACGTGCGCGAGCAGCGCCTTGCCGGTGACGTCACCGATCGCGTAGACGTGCTCGACGTTGGTGCGCAGCTTGTCGTCGACGGTGATGAAGCCGCGCTCGTTGGTGGCGACGCCGGCCTTGTCCAGGTCCAGGCTGGCGGTGTTGGGCTTGCGGCCCACGCCGACCAGGACGACGTCGGCGTCGATCTGCGTGTCGGTCTGCTGCGTCTTGGCACTACCGACAGTCACTCGCAGGCCGTCGGCGGCCTGGTCGACGCGGGACACGGTCGCCTCGGTGAGGACCTTGATGCCGCGCTTGGTGAACGAGCGGCCCAGCGCCTTGCCGACCTCGACGTCCTCGGCGGGTACCAGGGTCTTCTGCATCTCGATGATGCTGACCTCGCTGCCGAGGGTGGCGAACAGCGTCGCCCACTCGGCGCCGACCGCACTGCCGCCGATGATCGCGATGCGCTTGGGCACATCGGTGAGGCCGAAGGCGCCGTCGGAGGTGATCACGCCGGGCAGGTCCGCGCCGGGCAGCGGCAGCTGCACGGGGACCGAGCCGGTGGCGATGATCACGTCGCGGGCCTTGACCTGTTCGATCGGCTGCGCGCCGGCCGGTTCGGCGGCGTAGCGGGGGCCGTCGGCACCCAGCGGCGACTCACCGGTGGCGTAGACGTCCACGGTGGTCGGGCCGGTGAACCGGGCGTGTCCGTTGATGACGGTGACACCGTTGCCCTTCAGCAGGCCCGCAACACCGTCGGTGAGGCCCTTGACGACGCTGCTCTTGCGGCGCGTGATCGTGTCGTAATCGATGGTGACGTTCTCGACGTTCACCCCGAAATCGGCCGCGTGCAGCACGGTTTCGTACACCTCGGCCGAGCGAAGCATCGCCTTGGTCGGGATGCAGCCCCAGTTCAAGCAGACCCCGCCGGGCCGCTCCTTTTCCACCACGCCGACCGCGAGGCCACGCTGCGCGGCCCGGATCGCGGCGACGTATCCACCGGGACCGCCGCCCACCACGAGAAGGTCGAACTCCTGCACTTCGCTGTGCTCCTTTGACTGCACGCGCCGGTTACGGAAAGCCCGGATCGAGTGGGCAATTCTTACCCTGAGTGTCGTGAGCACGACCACTTCTGCGCTATGCCCGCTCGCCCAGACTTCTTTCAACGCAGATGTGCAAACCGCACATTTCTGGGCGTGACGCACACAACATGTAACGAGAAAGTCACCCAGCGTGTTCTAGGCGGCCGCCACAGGGCCACAGGCACACCTAGGCACGAAACCGCAAGATGACGGTGCCGGTTCGACCCCGGCACCGCCCCGCGAAGCGTGAAACGATCAAGTTGTCCGAATGACGCCTTTGCACAGCCGCTCGGCTCCCTAGTCCCGCAGGCCGTCGCGGAGCCGCAGCGCGGACAGCGCCAGCGACAGGGAGACGTAGGCCGTTCGGCCGTAGAGGGATTGGCCGATCAGGGACGTGATGCGGTGCAGGCGGTTGAGGACCGTGTTGCGGTGGCAGTGGAGCCGGACCGCCGCGTTAGCCGTCGAGCAGTTCTCCTCCAGCCAGGCCGTCAGGGTTTCCAGGAGCATGTCGCGCTCCTTGACCGGCAGCTCCAGGATCGGGCCGAGCTGGGACTCCAGCAGCCGCTGCGCCAGGTCGGACGAGTGCACCAACAGCGCCTCCGGGAACCGCTCCTCCAAGGTCACCAGCTCCGCCGCCCCGTACGACGAGGTGCCGAGCGTGGTGAGGGCGAGCTGGTGGGCGACGCCCACCTCCGCGAGGCCGCGCACCGACGGCGACACCGCGACCCGGCCCCGCGCCAGCGGCCGCAGCGCGTCCAGCGCGAGGTCCTTCTTCCCCTGCTCCAGCGCAACCAGCCCAACCAGCGAATCGGCACGCACCTGCCACACCGAGCGGAAGTGCAAGGCAGTCAAGGTGTCCTGGTGCCCGCGCAGCGCGAAACTGCCGTCGTTGGACATCTCGGCGACGATCACCAGGTACAAGCCACCGGTGGGCAGGTCAAGCTCCTTCGCGGTGCGTTGCGCGAAGGCGGTGTCGCGCGCGCGGCCCGCGAGCAGGTCCTCCACCAGGGCGTGGCGCCGCTGGTCGTCCCGGCGCAGCCGGTCCAGCTCGGTGTTTCGGTACGACGTCGACAGCGTCGAGGACAACCCGTCGATCACGGTCCACACCGAGGTGGCCACGCTCAACATCGAGTCCGGGTCGGCGCCGTCCTGGTGCGCCTGATCGACCAGCGCCTCCCAGGCGATCCGGCCGCCCAGCCGGAACGTCCGCAGCATCACCTCCAGCGGCACGCCCTGCTCGGCGCGGCGGCGGCCGATGGCAGCGGCCACGTCGTCGCCATCGGGCCCGGGCACCTCGCCGCTGAGTATCTGCAGGATGCGTTCGAGGTACTGGCGACAGCCCTCCCAGAGGTCCTCCTTGGGAACCGGGCTGTAGTCGGTCCACTCCGGGTTGTCGGTGAAGATCGCGGCCATCAGCCGCTCGGTGAGGGCGGGCACGTCCGCGAGGCGAGCTCTGGCCAGCGCATGCGTGACTTCGGCGGCGGAGTCGGCAGGATCAGCTACCACGCCCAGGACGATACCGGCCTGACAACCCTCCCGAGCCCGGAAACTAGTCCGCTCACCGCTGGATGCGCAGCAGTCTTTCCTGCGCGACGGTCGCGACGTGGCGGCCGGAACGGTCGAAGACGTTGCCGCCTCCAAGCACCCGCCCGCCGCAACCGGGCAGTCCTGGTCGTAGAGGAGCCACTCGTCGGCGCGGAGGTCTTCGTGGAACCACATCGCGTGATCCAGGCTGGCCAGCTGCAGATCCTCGGCGTGGCGGTCGACGCCGTACAGCAGGAACACCGGCTCCAGCAGCGTCATGTCCGAGGCGTAGGCCAGCGCGCAGGCGTGCAACAGCGGGTCGTCCGGCAGTTTCTCCGGGGCGCGCATCCACACCAGGTGGCGGGAGTTGTCGCAGGGTTGCACCGGCGGCGGGTACGGGGGGTCGTCGACGTGGCAGAGTTCGATCGCGCGGGGCTTGCGCCACCAGTCCGGGATCGGCACGTCGGTGTCGGCGAACCGCTCGTGCAGCGGCAGCAGCTCCTCCGGCGCGGTGGCCGGCGAGAACTCAGCCTGGTGCCGCGGGCCGTCGCCGCCGCGCCGGAAGGAGACCAGCGCGCTGAACACCTCGACGCCGCTTGGCAGGCGATCACCCGCCGCGCAGAAGTCGCCCCGCCGTCGCGAATCCTGTCCACTGTGTACTCGATGAGGTCGGTCGGGTCGGCGGCCCGCACGAACAGCGCGTGCATCGAGTGCACCGGCCGTCGGCGACCGTGCGACCGGCGGCGGCGATCGACTGGGCGAGCAGCAGCCCACCGAACAGGCGGCGCTTCGACACCGGCTGGGTGCGGCCGGAGGAACCGGTCTGCGTCCTGCTCGACGAGGTCGAGCAGGTCCTCCAGGCGGGGAACGTCCATGACCAGAACCGACTACTCCCGGCAGGTGGTATCAAGTTGCACGTGACAGGCGACACAACCGGTACATCGACGTCGCGCGGGGCGGCGCAGCGATGATCGACGCGGCGATGCGGGCACGCTCCCCCCGGCTTCCCGACGAGCTCGCCGGTCGGCTGCGGGAACAGATCATGACTGGCCAGCTGCGGCAGGGCGAGCACCTGCACCTGGAACGCCTCGCCGAACAACTCGGCGTCAGCGTCACCCCGGTGCGGGAGGCGCTGCTGGCACTGCGCGGCGAGGGCTTCGTCGACCTCGAACCACGCCGCGGGTTCACCGTGGCGTCGCTGAGCCGGCAGGACTTCGAGGACGCCCACCGGCTGCAGGCCACCATCGCGGGCGAGCTCGCGGCCCGCGCGGCGCACCAGATCGACGCCGAATGGCTCGCCGAACTCGGTGCGCTGCAAGAGGAAATCGAGACCGCTTGCCAGTTCGCACTGCTCGACATGGGCGAGCTGGTGACCCGCTTCCACGCCGTGCTCTGGATGGCCGCGGATTCGCCGAAACTGGCCTGGTTCCTCGGAATCGCGATGCACTACACGCCGCGCAGCACCACCGTCGACGTGCCGGGCTGGCGGGAGATGGCCGCGACCGACCACCAGGCGCTGCTGGCCGCGTTGCGGCTGCGGGACCCGGCAGGATCACGCGCCGCGATGCACCAGCACGTCACCCGTACCGGACAGTTGCTGATCCATCACCTGCAGCAACGGGGAATGTGGGCCGCACCGCCCGAAAACGACCCGCACCAGGGAGTTCCGCATCACACCGGGAACATGGACCCGGTCGCTAACGTTGGCCCCCCGCGTGGCGACACCCAGAGTGGAACGCCTGAGTGACGTTCGCCGCATTCGCCTTTTTCCTGAGCGAGAAATCGGGGGCACTTGCCATGCAGAGCAACAGCCGCACCTTCGTGTCGGTTGTCGGAACGGTATTGATGGTCGTGACGACCGTTGCGCTCTCGACGTGGAACCCCCCGCAATCGGAAACCTCGGTGCAGCCGGCGGCCAACCAAATGCTCATCACAAGCGTCAACCGCTAGGCCTCGCGGACCACGTCCAGCGGACGTTTGTCGTTGCGCAGCCCCGAGAAGCGGGGATGCCGCAGCTTGCCGTCGCCGGTCCACTCGGTGAAGCCGACCTGCGCTACCAGTTCCGGCGTCACCCAGTGCACGTCGCGCTCGACCACCGGGTCGGCGAACGGTGAGCTGTCGCGGGCCAGCTCGTCGAGCTTGCCGCGCAGATCGCGCAGCGTCCGCTCGTCGTAGCCGGTCCCGACCTTACCCGCGTAGCGCAGCCGCGAATCCGCGTAGTAGCCGACCAGCAACGCTCCGAAACCGAACCGGGAGCCCTTGGGGTCGGTGTAGCCGCCGATGACGAATTCCTGGTCGGCGACGCACTTGAACTTCAACCAGTCGCGGCTGCGCCCGCCGCGGTAGGGCCGGTCCGCGCACTTGGCGATAAGGCCCTCCCAGCCGCGGCGGCACGCTTCGCGGTAGAACTCCTCGCCGTTGCCGGCCCGATGCGCGCTGAACCGCAGCGGATCGGTGAAGTCGAAGCACTCGCGCAACATGCGTTTGCGGGTGCGCAGCGACAGGTCCGTCAGGTCCACGCCGCCGAAGGCGATCAGGTCGAACACGTAGTAGTAGACCGCCACGCCGGTGCGGCGGGCCGCGCGCGGATCGGTGAGGTTGATGCGCTTCTGCAACCGGGCGCAGCTCGTCTGGTCGCCCTCGAAAGCGACCATCTCGCCGTCCAGCACGAACCGGTCGGCGCCCTGCTCGGCAAGCGCGTCGATGATCTCCGGATACGCGGCGTCGACCCGCTTGTGGTTGCGCGACCACAGCAGCGGCCGGCCCCCGTCGCAACCGGCGATCACCCGCGCCCCGTCGAGCTTGCGCTCGAAGATCCAGTCCGGGGCGGAGAACCGGTGGTGGGTCAGCGTCGCCAGCGCGGGCTCGTGCCAGGTTCCGCCGGACCAGGACCGCAGTTCACCGCGTTCGGCGTCGTCGAGCAGGCGCAAGGGGTCGTTCATCGATTGATGAATACCCGTTCTTCTCGATCGGGCAAACCAGCCGAGCTGAGAACGAGCTGTGAACGGCCTGTGAGTTTCGCCCCCGCCAGAATCCCCGTTCGGGTTAATGCGAGAAACTGGATTTGCCGTCCCCACCGCGCGAGCGGGCCCGAACGCCGAAGGTGAAGAGCACGCCATGTCGAAGAACAAGAATCCGGTGACCCAGAAAAGCGGGCTGTCCACGAACGTGATCCTCACCATCGTGGTCGGGGTCGTCGCCGTGGTGGTGATCGGCGGCGTCCTGCTGTTCAGCCGCGGCGGCGCGGACAACAACTCCGCCAATCCCTCCGGCGGCGGGAACGCGGTGGCCGCCGAGATTCTGCGCAAGCCGGAGAGCAACGTGCTGACGTCGGCGCCTGACAGCCGGGTCACCGTCGTCGAGTTCCTCGACTACCAGTGCCCGGCCTGCCACCAGTACTACGAGGCGCTGACCAAGCAGGTCGAGAAGGACTACGCGGGCAAGATCACCTTCGTCGTCCGGAACTTCCCGCTCAACATGCACCCGCTGGCCCGGCCCGCCGCGCAGGCCGCCGAGGCCGCCGCGCTGCAGGGCAAGTTCAACGAGATGTACCACGCCCTCTACGACAACTACGACGCCTGGGCCCTCGCCGCCGACGGCCAGAACGTCAGCACCGACGAGGCCAAGGCCCGCGGGCTGTTCGACCAGTACGCCGAGCAGATCGGCCTGGACCTGGACAAGTTCCACCAGGACATGAATTCGCCTCAGGTCAACACCAAGATCGATGCGGACGCCGCTGACGGCAACAAGGCCGGGGTACAGGGCACGCCGACGATCTTCGTCAACGGCAAGGAGTTCGACGCGGGCAACGTCAAGACCTACCAGGAGCTCAACAACGCCTTCCGCAGCGAGCTCGACAAGGAGCTCGTGAAGTGACCGCCGCCCACGCCGTGGAACCGGCCCCTGCCGGGACGCCCAAGTCGAACGGTATCCCGCGCGGCCTCGGCTGGCTGTACGTCGTGGGTGGGGTGATCGGGTTCGCGGGTTCGTTCGCGCTGACCTTGGAGAAGCTGCAGAAGCTGGCCGATCCCGGCTACGTGCCGACCTGCAGCATCAACCCGATCATCTCGTGCGGCTCGGTGATGGACAGCGCCCAAGCAGCGGTGTTCGGGTTCCCGAACCCGCTGATCGGGGTGGCGTCGTTTCCGGTCGTGGTCACAGCCGGGGTGGTGGGGCTCGCCGGATTCCGGCCGCCTCGCTGGTTCTGGCTGGGCATGCAGCTCGGCACCATCCTCGCGGTCGCCTTCATCCACTGGCTGGTGGTGCAGAGCCTCTACGAGATCGGCGCACTGTGCCCGTACTGCATGATCGTGTGGGTCGTGACGATCGCGTTGTTCTGGTACACGACGCTGCACAACCTCGAAGCCGGCAACTTCGGCGGCGGCAAGTCCCTCGGCGCGGCGCTGCGCCAGTTCCACAGCGTGGTGCTCGCGGTGTGGTATCTGATGATCGTGGTCCTGATCCTTCAGGCGTTCTGGGACTACTGGACCACCCTGGTGTAGTCGCGCGGGCGTCCGTTTGTTCGGTGCGGGCCTCGGGTACCAGGTGACTGTGAGTGAGGTGTGCCTTGCACCGACCGAGACGAGGTGGCCCGGGATGAGCGTGGAACGCGAGCTCGCGCACGTCGAGCCGGAGACAGCCGCGACGAACCTGGTCGAGGTCCGCATCGCCGCTGAAGCCGCTCAGATGGCGGTGATGCGAGCCGTCGTAGGTGATCTCGCGATGCGCGCCGACTACGACGTCGACTCGATCGCCGACCTGCGGTTGGCCGTGGACGAAGCGTGCTCGTCGCTGGTCCGGCTGGCCGCCCCGGAGGCGACGCTGGTCTGCAGGTTCCGCACCGACGACGACCGGCTGTCGGTCACCGCGGAAGTGATCAGCGACGATGCGTTCGGACCCCGCAAGGACACCTTCAGCTGGCGTGTGCTGAGCGCATTGGCCGACGTTGTGTCAACCTCGGTCGAGTCGGATCCAGCTGCCAACGGCAGCCACCTGGTGCGGATCGAGTTGACCAAGGGACGGACGGCCCACGTGTGAAACGAGCGGAATCCAAGCCGACCACGCATTCGCGCAACGAGCGCTACGACCGGCTGGCGCCGCTGTTCCGCGAGCTCGCGAAGCTCGGCAAGCAGGATCCGCGGCGTTCCGAGCTCCGCGAAACGCTGGTCACCGAGCACCTGCCGGTGGCCGAGCACATCGCCCGGCGCTTCAGCCACCGCGGCGAGGCCCAGGAGGACCTCACCCAGGTCGCGACGCTGGGCCTGATCAACGCGGTGGACCGGTTCGACCCGGAGCGCGGGGTGGACTTCCTCTCCTACGCGGTGCCGACGATCATGGGCGAGGTCCGCAGGCACTTCCGGGACACCGGCTGGGCGGTGCGGATGCCGCGCCGGTTGCAGGAGCTGCACTTGTCGGTGTCGGCGGCGATCGCCCGGCTGTCGCAGGAGCTGGGCCGGGCGCCGACGCCGAGCGAACTCGCCAAGCACCTGGGTATCAGCACCGACGACGTCTACCGCGGCCTGGAGGCGGGCAACGCCTACCG
Organism: Saccharopolyspora sp. NPDC000995; assembly: GCF_053599315.1. NCBI lineage: Bacteria > Bacillati > Actinomycetota > Actinomycetes > Pseudonocardiales > Pseudonocardiaceae > Saccharopolyspora > Saccharopolyspora sp. NPDC000995. The sequence continues at coordinate 90,261 of NZ_JBSFLZ010000009.1, read as the reverse complement.
CAGCGCCTCGCTGGACGAACTGCTCACCGACACCGACGAGATCCCGCTCGGCGACGCGATCGGCTCCGACGACGCGGAGCTGGCCGAGGTGGAGAACCGCGAGATGGTCCGGCCGCTGCTGGAGGACCTGCCGGACCGCGAGCGCCGGATCCTGGTGATGCGGTTCTTCCGCGGCATGACCCAGACGCAGATAGCCGAGCAGATCGGCATCTCCCAGATGCACGTGTCCCGGCTGCTGGCCCGGACCCTCGGCTGGCTCCGCCAACGCCTCGAAGAGGAACAAGCCACCGAGAAGGTCGGCAAGAGCTAGCTAGGACTGCCTGGACTGGATGTTAAAAAAAAGCCGCCCGGGGCCCGTCGGGGGTTTCGGGTCCCGGGCGGCCGCTTGGGGTTACACCTCGATGCCGCGCTCGTTCAGCCAGGGCACCGGGTCGATCTTGGTGCCGTTCTTGATCACCTCGAAGTGCAGGTGCGGGCCGGTGGTCTGGCCGCGGTTGCCCATCGTGGCGATCTTGTCGCCCGCACCGACCTGCTGGCCGACGCTGACCTCGATGGTGTTGATGTGGCCGTAGACGGTGATCGTGCCGTCGTTGTGCTGCACCCGGATCCACAGCCCGAAGCCGCTGGCCGGGCCGGCGTCGATGACCTTGCCGGCGGCCACCGACCGGATCGGGGTGCCGATTTTGTTGGCGATGTCGATGCCCCTGTGGCTGGTGCCCCACCGCGCGCCGAAGCCGGAGGTGAAGGTGCCTTCGGCGGGCTTGACGAAGCCGCTTGCCTTCCGCTCCCGCTCCTCGGCCGCTCGCTTGGCCTCGGCCGCGGCCCGGTCGGCCGCCGCTCGGGCAGCTCGCTCGGCCGCCACGCGGGCGGCTTCGCGGGCCTGCTCGATCGCCTTGCTCTTCTGGACCTTCTGCGCCTCGGCATACGAGTCGGTCGCGGTCTCGCTGCCGAGCAGCCGGACAATGGCCGGGCTCGTGTCGGTCCCGGTGACGGCCAGGCTCAGGTTCTTCGAGTTGGCCAGCGGGTGTACGGGCAGCTCTTGCTCAGGATCGGCGGTTGCCAGCGGCTGACCGACCGCGGCGAAGGCTCCGCCGGCGACCACCGTCGCGACGACCTTGTTGCGGACCAGGAGGGCGGCCTTCGGGGGATGGCCGCCCTCCTTGCGGTGCTTGCCCATCTTCACCTTCCGTCTCGGGGGATCCGGTCGCTTCCCGCCGGGGGATTGCGGGTGATGCCTCTCGGGGGCGAGACATCGACGTGACCGAACCGTGACGTACTAGCGCGAAAGTAGCTGAGGGTTATCGACAGACGCAACCTCTAACTCGTTTAGGGGAAAAAAGGCCCACGATATCCGCCCGAAACGTCACTCTGGGTGCTTAATGAAGATGGCTCGCAAATAACGCCGCCCGGAAAGATCCGCTGCGCGGCCGAGCGCAGCCGACGGCCCGGCCGGGAATCTCCGCAAACGATCGAGACGCGTGCCGTTTTCGCTGGTCCGAAATAGCAACGAGCAGGCGTGGCGCCCCGCCTCAGCCGACGCCGACGCCGCTGCGGCCACCCGAGACGTACCCAATGGCCCCCGCGGCGAGCCGGCACCTGATCGCGCCGATCACACCACCGGCGAGGTCGATCCGCCCCGAAAGTGGCCTTCGGCACACACTGCGCGAGACCGCGCCGGGGCCTTCCCGCACTCTGGGAGCCGATGCCGCTCGATCGCGGATCTGTTTCACTGTTTCCCATGACGCCTGGTGATCAGTGGGGGCTGCTGGTGCAGCGCCTCCACGTCGACCTGCTCCGCGTCACCTCCGCAGGGTGTCGGCGAGCGCCGTAAGACCGCTCCCGCCCAACCTCTTCTCCCCACCCGGTTTCGATGCCGGGCTGGGCGGTGCCGCGCCGCGGTTCGTCGCGCGCCGGTTTTCCGGCACCCCACGCACCTACGGAGACATCGTGCAAGCTTTCCTGATCTTCGCGATCGGTGGTTTCGTCGCAAAGCTGGTCGACGGCTCACTCGGCATGGCCTTCGGGGTGACCTCGACGACGATCCTGCTCACCGCGGGCTTGACCCCGGCCCTGGCGTCGGCGTCGGTGCACCTCGCCGAGCTCGGCACCTCGGTCGCCTCCGGGCTGTCGCACTGGAAGTTCGGCAACGTGGACTGGAAAGTGGTGCTCACCCTCGGCGTGCCGGGAGCCGTCGGCGCGTTCCTCGGCGCCACCGCGCTGAGCAGCATCTCCACCGAGGCCGCCGGGCCGTGGATGTCCACGATCCTGCTCGCCCTCGGCATCTACGTGCTGCTGCGGTTCGCGATCCGCCCGCTGCGGCGCCGCCAGCTCACCGGCGTCAGCCCGAAACTGCTGGCCCCGCTCGGCCTGGTGGCCGGGTTCGTGGACGCCACCGGGGGCGGCGGCTGGGGCTCGGTGGCGACGCCGACGCTGCTGAGCACCGGCAGGGTCGAGCCGCGCAAGGTGGTCGGCTCGGTGGACACCAGCGAGTTCCTGATCGCCGCCGCGGCGAGCCTGGGCTTCCTGACGTCGCTGTCGCACCAGCAGCTGTCCTGGACCACGGTGGGTGCACTGCTGGTGGGCGGCGTGATCGCCGCGCCGCTGGCGGCCTACCTGGTGCGCATCGTGCCGATGCGGCTGATCGGGGTCGGGGCCGGCGGGTTGATCGTGCTGACCAATGCCCGGACGCTGATCAAGAACTTCGACCTGCCCACCCCGTTGCCGACCGTCATCTACGCGGTGATCGTCGTGGCTTGGGGGGCGGCGCTGGCCTACGCGGTGGGCGTGATCTTGGCGGAACGCCGCGAGCTGCACAAGCTGGACGAGGTGGACGAGCAATCCGCCGAAGCGGTCGGAAGCTGACGCACCGCGAAGATTACCCACGTGCCGTATCGCAGGGATCAACCGAACGAGTTACTGTTCGGTAGACCGTGTGGAAGCCCCCCGACACACGGTAGGTGCCCCGGGTGCGGAGTTCACGCTCCGTGCCCGGGGCACCGCTCCCCGAATACCACGACCGACGGCGGTGACCGCGGCGTTGGTCCAAGTGTGCCTAACCTTGTTGGTATATTCCATCCGCCACGCGGCGCAGTGTTGGATGCAATTGCAGCACTGCTGCGATCGGTCAGCGGTCCTCACGCAACGGGCTGGTGGCCTGGCGCCAGTTGACGGTGGGCCGTAGCGCGGCGAGGTCGACCCGCTCCTTGTACTTGTCCGCCACCCGGAACAACGACTCGATGAGCGTGTTCGACAGCAGGTGCGGCCGCAGCCCCAGCTCCACCAGGCCGGTGTGCTTGACGTTGTAGTAATGCTCGCCCTGCTCGACCCGCGGGTTGTCCAGGTACTCGATCTCGACCGACCCCGTGAAGCTGTTGGCCACGATCTTGGCGATCTCCCCCACCGAGTACTTCTCGGTCATCTGGTTGAACACCCGGAACTCGCCGCGGTCGGCCGGGTTCTCCGCGGCCAGCCGGATGCACTCGACGGTGTCGCGAATGTCGATCAGGCCGCGGGTCTGCCCGCCCGTGCCGTACACCGTCAGCGGGTGGCCGAGCACGGCCTGGATGACGAACCGGTTTAGCACGGTGCCGAAGATCGCGTCGTAGTCGAACCTGGTCGCCAGCCGGATGTCTTGCGCGGTCTGCGGGGTTTCCTGGCCGTAGACGACGCCCTGGTTGAGGTCGGTGGCGCGCAACCCCCAGACCCGGCAGGCGAACTCGATGTTGTGGCTGTCGTGCACCTTGCTCAGGTGGTAGAACGAGCCCGGCTTCTTCGGATACAGCATGCGGTCGGTCCGCCCGTTGTGGGTGACCTCCAGCCAGCCTTCCTCGATGTCGATGTTCGGCGTGCCGTACTCGCCCATCGTGCCGAGCTTGACCAGGTGGATGTCCGGGTCGACCTGCTGGATCGCGAACAGCACGTTGAGGTTGCCGATCACGTTGTTCTGCTGGGTGTACACCGCGTGTCGGCGGTCGATCATCGAGTACGGCGCGGCCCGCTGCTCGGCGAAGTGCACGATCGCGTCGGGCCGGAAGCCGGCGATCATCTCCGCGGTGAACTCGCCGTCGACCAGGTCGCCGTAGTAGGACTTGATCGACTTGCCGGAGACCTCCCGCCAGGCGTCCAGGCGGACCTGCATCGGCTCGATCGGCACCAGGCTTTCCACGCCGAGCTCGTGGTCGTAGCCGCGGCGGGCGTAGTTGTCGGCAACGGCGACATCGTGGCCGCAGTCGGACAAGTGCACAGCGGTCGGCCATCCGAGGTAGCCGTCTCCTCCGAGTACGAGGATTCGCACGCCTTCACTCCCCTGTATTCACTCGTTGGATACAAACATCCGGCATGATCTCATCCCGCGACCATTTCACGTCGGGCTACCCTTTTCCTTTCCCCACACTGAGAATTTGCTGAGACCGGACTCTGTATGGTGCGTCGGGAGCAAACCGCGACATCCGGAAACGGAGACGGCATGGCGAAAAGGGCCAACGAGAGCACCAGCGCTGGGCGCCGCTATTGGCGGCTGTTCAGCCGTTTCGCGGCAGCTTCCGCGGTGGCCACCGGAGTCAGCCAACTCGTTTTCCTGCTGTCGTACTCGCTCGGCGCCACACCGGTGCTGGCCACCGTGCTGGCCTGGCTGGCCGGTGCGATTCCGAACTTCGTGCTAAACCGGCGGACCTGGGGCGGCGGCGGCCCGGCCGCGCTGCGTGGCGAAATCCTGCGCTATGGCGCGATCTCGGTGGGCACCGCGCTGCTGGCCGCGCTAGCCACGCACAACGCAGAAGCCCTCGCCCACGCGCTGTTCCCGGCGGCCCGGGCGGCGCAGGTCGTCGTGGTCTGGGGCGCTTTTCTCGGTACTTACGCGGTGATGTTCGTGGTCAAGTTCTTCCTGGTCGACCGGTTGGTGTTCACCGGCCGGCGTTCCCGCCACCAGGTCTCGAGCACGACCCGCGCGTAGCGGTAGCCGTAGCGGAAGTTGTTGCCCTTCTTGCTGACACCGGCGGTGCGCGCCAGCATCCGCATCGGCTGCTCCCGCACCCGGTAACCGCGGCTGAGCACACCGACCAGCAGCTCGGAGGACTGGTACTGCGGCTGCTCCAGGATCACCGAGTTTGGTACCTCGGCCAGCATCCCGCGGAACCCGAAGGACGTGTCCGTGATGCGCTGCCCGGTCAACGCGCTGACCAGCCAGGCGAAAACGTGGGTGCCGACGCGGCGGATCAGCTGGGGGCGCTCGTTGCTGCCGAGCACACGGGAGCCGCTGACGAAGTCGGCGTCGCCGTCGATCAGCGGACGCAGCAGCTTCGGCAGTTCGGTGATGTCGTACTGGCCGTCTGCGTCGGTGGTGATGATGTAGTGCGCACCGCGCTCAGCGGCCAGGTGGTACCCGAGCCTCAAGGCGGCCCCCTGGCCCCGGTTCGTGGCAGCGATGCAGGTCCGCGCGCCGTGCTTCAGCGCGATCTTGGCGGTGTCATCGGTCGCGCCGTCGACGACCACCAGCTTGTCGACGTCCAGGTCGCAGCTGCGGGCAGGAATGCTGTCGAGCACCTCGCCGATCGACTCCTCCTCGTTGTAGGCGGCGATGAGCACGACGACCGGGGCGAACCGGTGGTCACCGCAGCGCTCGGCGTACTCCGCCAGCGCCGCCCGGTCCACCTCGCTCGATAAGGTCATGGGCATTTCAACTCTCCTTCGGGGATGTCGTTCGTTCGCCGGCGGCGTCCTGTCACCGCGGTCACGCCGAGTGCGCCCGCGATCGGGATCAGGACCAGGCCGGGCAACTGGTAGCGCCAGGAGAATTCCATCGCCGCCGCGGTTGCCAGCACGGTGGTCGCCACCCCGGCCGGGAGCAGGCACACCGCGCGCAGCCCGGAACTGCGGGCGCGGCCGACGCCGAGCACCGCCAGCGCGGCCACCACCAGCGCGCCGCCCAGGACGATGCCCGGCGTGTAGCCGCCACCGAGCTGGTAGGCGCGCAGGAACGCGGCGAGGCCCGGATCGACCGAGAACGTGCCATCGTCGTAGCGCTCCGTCCACTCCGCGACGTACCAGTCGGGAGCGAACATCGGGTACTGCAGCTGGAACTGCCAGCGGTCCAGCGGCACGTCACCGGGGGTTTGGGTGCGGGTCGGGGCGAATCCCTTGAGGAAATCCGCGACCATCCCGCCGACGATGTCCAGCGGCTGGCGCAGCACAACCTTGCGCGTGAACGAGCCCTGCGCGGCTGAGACGTCCATGTCCGCCGGCAAGAACTTGTCGACGTTCTCCTGGACGTGCCAGAAGTGGATGTAGAAATCGATGCCGTTGGCGGCGCGGCGCTCGATCGGTTCGGCCGGGCAGACCAGCTTCTCCTGCGACGTCAGGTTTAGGTGCTCGCAGTCGGCGACCACGGCCGCGCGGCCGTAGAGAGCGCCGCCGCCCGAGCCGCCGAGGTCCGGCGAACCGGTCCACACCAGGTTGTAGAGCGAGTAGCCGAACACGCCGACCGCGAACCCGCCGACCAGCGCACCAGCTGCGATCAGGCGCCGGAACCAGCCGTCGCGCGGCCGCCAACCGGTGGCCAGCAGCACGAACACCACCGCCGGAACCACCAGCGTCACTCCCACGACGCGAACCACCACCGCCGCGGCAAGCACGATCCCGGCCAGCGCGGCGAGCCTGGCGCCGGGCGCGCCCCACCAGGTCAGCACGTAGATCGCGGCCAGCAACAACACCTGGAACAGCAGATCGGACATGATGTTCTGCTCGATCTGCAGCTGGTAGGCATCCAGCAGCACGGGCGCGGCGGCCAGCGCCGCGATCCAGGTCCGGACCTCGAAACGACGCAGCAGCGCGTAGATTCCGACGCCGAGCCCGAGGCCCAGCAGGTGCTGCACCGCCGCCACACCGGTCAGGCTCCCCACCGCCAGCAGCGGCCACAGGAAGATCTCGTAGCCGATCGGGTTGATGCCGCTAGGGAAGAACGCGCCGACGTCGTCGAGGTAGCGGAACGAGTCGATGTAGAGCAGCGCGGGCCGGTAGGCCAGCTGCGCCACGATCCGCAGGGCCCCTCCGGCGAGCAGCAGCAGCGCCAGCAGCCAGTGCAGGCGGAGGACGCGCGTGAGCGCGGTGCTCATCGCGCCCCGCGGAAGTCCGCCCAGACGGTGCGCAACCCCTCGGTGAGCTCGACGTTCGGGGCGTAGCCGAGTTCGCGGCGCGCCTTGGTCACGTCCACGATCACGGCGGGCATCTCGCCGTTCTTGGCCGGCACGTGGGTGACCGGCACGGCTTCGCCGGTGGCCGAGCGGACCGCGTCGAGGAGCTCCAGCACGGAGATCGACCGCCCGGAGCCGATGACCGCGGTGCCGCTGTACTGCTTGTCCCACGCGGCGAGGACGCCCTGCACCACGTCGTCGATGTGCACGAAGTCGCGGGACTGCGAGCCGTCGCCGTAGACCTCGACGCCGCTGCCCGCTAGCGCGGCGCGCATCAGCCTCGGGATGAAACTGTCCTTGTGGCCCATGCCGGGCCCGTAGATGTTGGTGAAGCGCAGCGCGCAGGTGGCCAGCCCGTAAGCGCCGGCGTAGCCGGAGAGCAGCATCTCGCACGCCGCCTTGGTGGCGCCGTAGGGCGTGAGCGGGCGCAGCGCAAGCGCCTCGGAGATCGTGCCGCGGCCGATGTCGCCGACCACCGCGTTGGTGGAGGCCAGCACGAACCGGCAGACGCCGCGGGCGCGGGCCAGTTCGAGGAGCTCCTGGGTTACCGCAACGTTGTTGGCATAGGTCTCGGCGGGCTGGTCCACCGAGCGCAGCACCGAGGTGATCGCCGCCAGGTGGATGATCCCGGCCGAGTCCGCCAAGACCGCGGCCTCCCGGACCGCGGCGTCCCGCAGGTCGCCTTCGACGTGAGTCACCAGGTCACAACGCAGTTCGGCGGGCGGGGCCTGGGTGTCCACGACGATCACCCGGGTGCCACGCTCCAGGAAGGCACGAACCATTGCTCTGCCGACGAAACCGGAACCACCCGTGATGGTGACGGTGTCTGCTGCGTTAGCTGCATTTGCGACGGACGGATTAACGCTGCTTGGCACGCGCCGACTCTAACCGCCGACGAATTCGCTCCGGTTCACGCCCGTCCCGTCCGGATTAAACGCCCAGGTGCTCCCGGAGTCCGTTCAGCCCGGTCCGGTAAACGCCTTTTGCGAAGGTCATGTCCATCTTCTCCTCGTCAGCGGCATCGGCGTCCCAGTGCGAAAACCATTCGACGAAGCTGTGCCCGGTGTCGGTGATCGGCACGATCCGGATGGTGGAGCGGTAGCTGCGCACAGGGAACGGGCTTTCCACGAATTCGTAGGTGTAGCTGCGCTCGGTGTCATTCAGCGCCACCAGCCGCTCCCGGACCACCCCGCCGTCGGCGAGCGTCAGGTGCCGGACGCAGCCCACCGCATCGGCCGCGCCGCCGCCCTCGATCTCGCTGCGCTCGATCACCGGGTGCCACGTCGGCAATCCGTTGAAGTCGCGCACCGCCTGCCAGACCTGCTCGGCCGACGCCTCGATGACCGTGCTCGTGTAGGACTTCGCCACCGCTTGCCTCCTGCTTCAGAACCTGAGTTTCGTGAACGCCCTGGTCTGTTTGGTCATTGCTTGTTCGGTGGGCAACCGCTCCATGCTGCTCGCACCGTAGAACCCGTGGCAACGCTTGGTCCGCGAAAGCACGTACGAGGCATCTTCCGGCATCGAGATCGGCCCGCCGTGGCAGAGCACCAGCACGTCCTCGCGAACCTCGGTCGCCGCCTGCGACCACTCGTCGATCAGCGCCACGCAGTCGTCCAGCGACTTGGCGCTCTCGGCGCCGATCGCGCCGCCGGTCGTCAGCCCCAGGTGGCACACGATGATGTCGGCGCCGGCCTCGGTCATCGACCGGGCGTCGGCGCTGGAGAACACGTACGGCGTGGTCAGCAGGTCGGCTTCGCGGGCGGCGGCGACGAGTTCGACCTCCAGGCCGTAGCCCATGCCGGTCTCCTCCAGGTTCGCCCGGAAGGTGCCGTCGATGAGCCCGACGGTCGGGAAGTTCTGGATCCCGGCGAACCCGAGGTCGCGCAGCTCGCGGAGGAACCGGTCGCGCAGCATGAACGGGTCGGTGCCGTTGACGCCGGCCAGCACCGGGGTGTGCCGCACCACCGGCAGCACCTCGCGGGCCATCTCCACCACGATGTCGTTGGCGTTTCCGTAGGCCAGCAGCCCGGCCAGCGAACCGCGCCCGGCCATCCGGTAGCGGCCCGAGTTGTAGATGACGATCAGGTCGATGCCGCCGGCCTCTTCGCACTTGGCGGACAGGCCGGTGCCCGCGCCACCGCCGACGATCGGCTCGCCGCGCTCGACCTTGGCGCGGAACCGGCGCATCAGTTCGGCGCGGTCGAATCGGCTCATCGTGCCTCCTGCCTGGTTCTCTCGGCGAATCCGGTGATCTCCCGGAACGCCGCGAACAGCGCGGCGGCGAACTCGGGATCGTTGATGTTGTGCGGCACCCGCTCGACGCGCCGGTCGGCGGTCTGCCGCACCTGGCTCTCCAGCGTCTCGAAGAGGACCGCGTCCGCGTCGGGATCGTAGAAAGGCTGCCCCGGTGAGTCCAACATGGACACTCCGCCGGTCGGGAGCAAGAACCGCACCGGACCATCGCAGGCATTGAGCTTGCCGGCGATGAACACCGCTATCCGGCGGCATTCCCCGGCGGACGTGCGCATCAGCGTGACCTGCGGGTTGTGCACGTACAGGTTTCGGTCCCGGTACTGCGGCGCAACGGTTTCCAGCGCGCCGAAGTTCACCATGTCCAGGGCGCCGCACGAGCCGACGTAGGGCACTCGGGTCCGGGCGATGGCGTCCAAGCGCTGCTCCCCCGCGCTCATCACGCCGCCGGCGATCAGGTCGCAGACCTCGGTGGTGGTGATGTCCACAACGGCACGCACCAGGCCGTCGTCGACAAGCTTCTCCATTGCCCGGCCGCCGGTTCCGGTCGCGTGGAACACCAGCGGGTCGTGGTCGGCGGCCAGCTGCTCGGCCACCGCGGTCACGCACGGCGTGGTGACGCCGAACATGGACAGCGCGACGGCGGGCTTGGTCTCGGCCGCTGACACCGGGTGGGTCACCGCACCCAGCAGCGCGTGCGCGGCGTTTCCCAATACCTGGCGGGAAAGCCGGTTCAGCCCGGCGACATCGGTGACCGACGGGAACATCGCGATGTCGGTGGCGTCCACGTAGGACGAAACATCGCCGGAGGCCACCGTGGACACCATGACCTTGGGCACGCCGACCGGCAGCGCGCGCATAGCGGGCGTGATCAGCGCGGTGCCGCCCGAGCCGCCGAGCCCGATGATCCCGTCGACGTCCTGCGCGACCAGGAAACGCTCGAACGCCGCGGCCATCGCGGTGACGGCCGATCCCCGGTCACCGGTGAACACCGCGTCCGCCCCGTCCGGGTGGTGGGCGGCGACCTCGGCGGCCGACACGTCGGCATCGGAGCTCCCACCGGCGGTGGACAGGTCCACGGTGATCACGGGGTGCCCGCCGGCGATCAGCCCGGCGACGTAGTGCAACTCAGCTGCCTTGGTGTCGAACGTCCCGGCGACGTAAGCGCTGCCCACTACTGCTCCAGCCGCTTCTGCGCCTCGGCGAGGTTCTTGGTGACTTTCTCGATCGCCCGCTCGAACCCGTCGCTGAGCCGGTCCAGCTCGGTCTCGAAGGCTCGCATCGCGCGGTCCGGCTTCCGGGCGGCGTCGTCATGGGCGGAGTTGACCGCCTCCCGGACCGCGTCCGCGATGGCCGCCACGCCGCTGCCCAGCAACCGCGGCTCCAGGCGCAGCTCGTCGATCCGCCCATCGGCGTCGACGGTCACCCGAACCGCGCCCCCGGCAGCAGTGCCCTCGCCACGGACCTCGTTCGCCATACCGCGCCTCCCAAGCTGGAACTCGCCACGACCATCCCACAAGAGCCACGCGCTGCAACGCGTTTCGGTTCCGCCTACCTGCAAAAGGTCGACAACCCAGAAGCGGAGCACCTCGGCGAGACGATCGGCATCGTGCTTCCCCACCGCGACATCACGGATCAACGCATCGGCAGTCCGCGCATCCGAGGCCTCGAGGTCCCGTCCGTTGTACGCGCAGAAGATCCCCGAGGCCAGCCAGGCGAGCCTCTTGTTGCCATTGAGTATCTCGTGGTATCAGCTGATACCACTTGCCATCGGGACACGAGAAGGCCCCCGGAATCCGCCCCGCCGGGCACCGGGGGCATTCCTCGGTTTCCCGGTCAGTGGCTCTTGTCGCCCTTGCCGAAGAACTTGTTCTTGACCTGGTCGATCTTCTCCTTGTTCTTCGGGTCGGAGGCGTACTTCTTGGCCTGGTCGATCACCTTGCGGCCCTGCGGGCTGCTGGCGAAGTCGGCGACCTTCTTGAACAGAGACATCGTCGCTCCCGGCGATTCGGAGTCACGTCTGCTCCCAGGCTACCGACAAAACGGATGCGGATCAGCCGAGCACGCCGCTGACGGACGCGTGCCCCTTCAGGAGGTTGCGGGCGACGGTGCGGCGCTGGATCTCGTCGGTCCCCTCGAAGATGCGCAGTAGCCGCAGGTCGCGGTACCAGCGCTCGACCGGCAGGTCCTTCGTGTAGCCCATGCCGCCGTGCATCTGCAGCACCCTGTCGACGATCTCGTTGGCGCGGGTGGCGCCGAAAAGCTTGGCCACCGACTGCGCATGCCGGGAGTCCATGCCCTGGTCCACCTGCCAGGCCGCCTGCAGCACCAGCCAGCGCAGCGCCTCGATCTCCACGGCGGAGTCGGCGATCATCCACTGGATGGCCTGGCGCTCGGCGATCGGCTTGCCGAACGTCTCGCGGGTCTTGGCGTACTCCATGCCCATCTCGACGAGCCGTTCGCAGGCTCCGAGGGCGCGGGCGGGCAGCAGGTAGCGGCCGCGGCCGATCCACTGCATGGCGAGCTTGAAGCCGTGGCCGACCTCACCGAGCACGTTGCGCTCCGGAACGCGCACGTTGTCGAACACCAGCGCGGCGGGCTGCCGCTCCCACGGGCCCATGATGGCGATCGGCTCGGACTTCCAGCCCGCGGCCCGGTCGGCCAGGAAGCAGGTGACCCCGCCGTTGGCGCCCTTCTCCTTGTCCGTGACGGCGAAGACCATCACGAAGTCGGCGTCGATGCCGCCGGTGATGAACGTCTTCTCGCCGTTGATCACCCACTCGTCGCCGTCCTTGACGGCGGTGGTGCGCAGGTTCTTGGCGTCGGAGCCAGCGTCCGGCTCGGTGATCGCGAAGCACGACTTGCGGGTGCCCTCGATCGTCGGGAGCAGGTAGCGCTCCTTCTGCTCGTCGTTGGCGTAGTACAGGATGTTGTCCGCGTAGCCGCCGAAGCGAAACGGCACGAACGTGCGACCGAGCTCAACCTCGATGAGCGCCGTCATCACGGCCGACAGGCCCATGCCGCCGTACTCCTCGGGCGTCTGCACGCCCCAGAACCCGGCCTGCTTCGCCTTGTCCTGCAGTTCCCGCTGCTCGTCCTTGGTCAGGCCACGTTCCCCGCCCCGCTCACGCCGCAGCACCTCGGGCTCCAGCGGCACCAGCTCGCGCTGGACGAAGTTGCGCACCCAGTCGCGGATGTCACGCTCTGTGTCGGACAGCGAGAAGTCGACCATCGCCGAATTCCTTTCGGTGCAACCACCTAACTAACGTCGTCCCTTATGGCAGCCTAAGACCGCCCCGACGACGTGAGCGCTACGCGACCGATGATCGAACGCCTCGCGAAGTACCTCGGTGCTCCGGCTCGGCGATGGGTCCTCCAGCCGCGGCTTCCCGGACGACGCCGGCCTGGAGAAGCAGCACCGCGAGCTTGCCGAATGAGATCACTGCGCCCCCCGGTTGACTCCGGTCACGTTCGGTTCGTAGCGTCGGCGTTCGCACAACCGAATACCGCGCCGATGACGTCGTGCGGGAGAGACTCCAACCCCGAGCTACCTCGGAGAGCGGAGCGCCGAAGGAGCAATTACTCCCCAGCAAACTCTCAGGCACCGGCACCGCACGACACCAGGCGAACACGGAGAAAAGCAGGAGCAACGCGCTTCTCGCCCACGGTGCAAGCTGCCCCTCGCGGGGTGGCGAAACTCTCAGGCCAATGACTCCGGGGAGACCGCCCGACCAGCGCAAGCCCGCGCAGGCCGGGGTCGAGGTGCCCCCGATAAGGTTGGGTGCAGTGAGCTGACCGGCCCTCGACTGCCGACCGGCGCCCACCAGGAGGAGTCTCACCATGTCGTCGCCACGACAGACGCCCTTGCACCGAGTGCACGAAGCCCTCGGGGCGACGTTCACCGAGTTCGCCGGTTGGCGGATGCCGCTGCGCTACTCCGGCGACACCGCCGAGCACAACGCGGTGCGCAACAACGCCGGCCTGTTCGACCTGACCCACATGGGTGAGATCCGGATCAGCGGCCCGCAGGCCGCCGAGGCGCTGGACTACGCGCTGGTCGCCAACGCCTCCGCGATCAAGCCCGGTCGCGCTCGCTACACGATGATCTGCAACGCCACCGGCGGCGTGCTGGACGACCTGATCGTCTACCGGCTCGACGAGCAGGAGTTCCTGGTGGTGGCCAACGCGGCGAACGCCGCCGTGGTCTCCGCCGAACTGACCGAGCGACTCGACGGCTTCGACGCCGAGCACCAGGACGTCTCCGACGACTACGCGCTGATCGCCGTGCAGGGCCCGAACGCGGTCGCCATCCTCGCCCCGCTGACCGACACCGACCTCGCCGAGGTCAAGTACTACGCGGGCTACCGCAGCCAGGTCGCCGGCAAGGACGTGCTGCTGGCGCGAACCGGCTACACCGGCGAGGACGGCTTCGAGCTGTTCACCGCGCCCGGCGACGCCGAGGCCGTCTGGCAGGCGCTGACCGAGTCCGGCGCGCAGCACGGCCTGCAGCCCGCCGGGTTGTCCTGCCGCGACACGCTGCGGCTGGAGGCGGGCATGCCGCTGTACGGCAACGAGCTGTCCACCGACCTCACGCCCTTCCACGCCAACCTCGACCGGGTGGTCAAGCTGGACAAGCCCGGCGACTTCGTCGGCAAGGACGCGCTGGCCGCCGCTGCGGAGAAGCCCACCGAGCGCACGCTGGTCGGGCTGAGGACCGACCAACGCCGGGCGCCCCGGCACGGCTACCGCGTGCTGGACGCCGACGGTGCCGAGATCGGCGTCGTGACCAGCGGTGCCCCGTCGCCGACCCTCGGCCACCCGATCGGCATGGCCTACGTCGACCGCGCGCACAGCGAACCCGGCACCCAACTGCAGGTCGACATCCGCGGCAAAAACGTCGCGGTGCAGGTCGTCGAGCTGCCGTTCTACCGCCGCAATGCCTGACGAGATCGAACCAGGAGGCAACACAATGTCGACACCGGACCTGTTTAACGACCAGCTGGCCGCGGTGGACCCCGAGGTGGCAGCGGCGGTCGGCGCCGAGCTCAACCGCCAGCAGACCACGCTGGAGATGATCGCCTCGGAGAACTTCGCACCGCAGGCGGTCCTGGAGGCGCAGGGCTCGGTGCTGACCAACAAGTACGCCGAGGGCTACCCGGGGCGCCGCTACTATGGTGGTTGCGAGCACGTCGACGTCGTCGAGCAGCTGGCCATCGACCGCGTCAAGGAGCTGTTTGGGGCCTCCTTCGCCAACGTGCAGCCGCACTCCGGGGCGCAGGCCAACGCGGCGGCGATGTTCGCGTTGCTCAAGCCCGGCGACACGATCATGGGCCTGGACCTGGCCCACGGCGGTCACCTCACGCACGGCATGCGGATCAACTTCTCCGGCAAGCTCTACAACGTGGTGCCCTACCACGTGCGCGCGGATGACCACCGCGTGGACATGGACGAGGTCGCCCGGCTGGCGCGGGAGAACAAGCCGCAGCTGATCATCGCCGGCTGGTCGGCGTACCCTCGGCAGCTGGACTTCAAGCGGTTCCGGGAGATCGCCGACGAGGTCGGCGCCTACCTGATGGTCGACATGGCGCACTTCGCCGGTCTGGTGGCCGCCGGGCTGCACCCGAACCCGGTGCCGCACGCGCATGTCGTCACCACTACCACGCACAAGACCCTGGGCGGCCCGCGCGGTGGCGTGATCCTGTCCTCGGACTCGGAGTTCACGAAGAAGTTCAACTCGGCGGTGTTCCCCGGCCAGCAGGGCGGGCCGTTGGAGCACGTGATCGCCGGCAAGGCGGTGGCGTTCAAGATCGCCGCCGGTGAGGAGTTCGCCGACCGGCAGCGCCGCACCGTGGAGGGCGCGCAGATCCTGGCGGAGCGACTGCTGGCCGACGACGCCGCCAAGGCCGGTGTTCAGCTGGTCTCCGGCGGCACCGACGTGCACCTGGTGCTGGTGGACCTGCGCGACTCCGAGCTGGACGGCAAGCAGGCCGAGGACCGACTGCACGAGATCGGCATCACGGTCAACCGCAACGCGGTGCCCAACGACCCGCGGCCGCCGATGGTGACCTCCGGTCTGCGCATCGGCACCCCGGCCCTGGCCACCCGCGGCTTCGGCAAGGACGACTTCACCGAGGTCGCCGACATCATCGCCGAGGCCCTCAAGCCCGGCTTCGACGAAGCCGCCGGCGGCGAGCTGCGAGCCCGCGTCGAAGCCCTCGCCACCTTGCACCCGCTGTACGCGAACCTCTGACCAGAAAGCCCCCGGGAGAACAACGCCGCATTTCGGCAACAATGGCCGAAATGCGGCGTTCTCCTGTTTGAAATCCTAAGTGGACTATGTTGGAACTGGAAAAACGCCGTATTTCAACTGGTTCAAACCACTTGCGGGCCCTCGCCGGATGCCGGATTATCTGCGCAGTTTCAGCGAAACACGCTGGCGAGTAAGGAGTCCACTTCGATGAGCCAACCAGTGACCGAGGAGTACCGGAAGGATCTGAGTACCCGGCACATCAACATGATCGCGATCGGCGGGGCGATCGGGGTCGGTCTGTTCCTTGGTTCCGGCAAGGCCCTGCACCAGGTCGGCCCCGGCCTGATCCTGATCTACGCGATCGCCGGGCTGATGATCTTCTTCGTGATGCGGGCGCTCGGCGAGTTGTTGATGTACCGCCCGGTCAGCGGGTCGTTCGCGGAGTACGCGGGCGAATTCGTCGGTCCGTGGGCGAAGTTCGCGGTCGGCTGGGGCTACTGGCTGGTGTGGATCGTCACCGGCATGGCCGAGATCACCGCGGTCGGCAAGTACTTCCAGTTCTGGTTCCCGACGATCCCGCAGTGGATCCCCGCGCTGGGAGCACTGATCGTGCTCAGCGGGGTGAACCTGATCGCGGTGAAGCTCTTCGGCGAGTTCGAGTTCTGGTTCGCCCTCATCAAGGTGCTGGCCATCATCGGGCTGATCGTGCTGGCCGCAGCGATCCTGGTGTTCGGCTTCAGCGACCTCGGCGACACCGCGTCGCTGAGCAACATCTGGTCCCACGGCGGGCTGTTCCCCAACGGCATGGCCTCGTCGCTGCTGGCGTTCCAGATCGTCATGTTCGCCTTCGTCGGCGTCGAGATGGTCGGCCAGACCGCCAGCGAGAGCAAGAACCCGCAGAAGGTGCTGCCGCGGGCGATCAACTCGGTGATGTGGCGGATTCTGATCTTCTACGTGGGCGCGCTGATCGCGCTGACCGCGCTGGTCCCTTGGTTCCAGTTCCCGACCAGCGGTAGCCCGTTCGTCCACGCGTTCACCCTGATCGGCATCCCGGCGGCGGCCGGTGTGATCAACTTCGTGGTCACCACCGCCGCGCTGTCGTCGTGCAACAGCGGCATCTACTCCACCGCGCGGATGCTGCGCACGCTGTCCGAGGACAGCCAGGCGCCGCGCTCGGTAGGTGTGCTCAGCGTCCGGGCGGTGCCCTCGCGGGCCATCGGCGTCACGTTCGGCGCGATGCTGATCGGCGTAGCGCTCAACTACCTCGTGCCGGAGCAGGCGTTCACCTACATCACCAGCGCCAGCACCGCCGGCGCCATCTTCACCTGGGCGATGATCCTGATCGCGCACCTGGGCTACCGGCGCAAGGTCGCCCGTGGCGAACTGCTGGCCGGACCGTTCCGGATGCCGCTCGCACCGTACTCGAACTACGTGGTGCTGGCCTTCCTCGCGTTCGTCGTGGTCCTGCTGGCCTTCGACGCCGAAACGCGCATCGCGCTGTACATCACACCCGTGCTCGCGATCGCGTTTGTGATCGGCTACCTGGCTGCGCGCAACAAGCAGCCTCAGCGCGAAGTCACGCGCACTTGATGCCCCCATCGCGGGTCGGCGAGGCTCTTGCCACGACGATCTCGGAGCGCGCCGACCCGCGATGAGGCACTCGCCCCACAGGTGGGCACGGGCCGATTCCTAGCGTGCTAGGCGTGAATCTGCTTGCATAACAACAAGTCCTGCCGTCGCCGGATTCGCCGCCAGCCGATCTTCCGCAGTTTCATCTCGTTGCCTGCCGGGGTGGAGCGCGCGCGAGGCCCAGGTGTGAATCAGAGCTCCAGCCGGCTGCGCAACCAGTCGTGGAACTCGCCGATGTGGTGTTCGGAGGGCACCAGGACGCCGCCGTCGGCGTAGGCGCGCGAGCTCATCGCCGGTTGGCAGCGTTCGCAGGCATCGAAGTCCTGCTGGTTGACGCGGTGGAACAGCTCGACGGACCGCGACACGTCCCGGCCAGCCTCGACCACCTCCGGCGCGTAGAGCCAGTCGCACTCGACCAGCGTGCGGTCGGCGGCGAGCGGGAACATCCGGTGCACGATCACGTGGTCCGGCACCAGGTTCAGGAACACCTGGGGCCGGACGGTGATCGCGTAGTACCGGCGGTCGTGCTCGTCGCTGACACCGGCTAGCCGCTCGAACCCGCCGCTGCCGTCCACCGTGAACCCGTCGACGTCCGAGCCGAACTCGGCGCCGTGGCCGACGTAGTACTGTGCGGCGTAGCCGTCGGCGAACTCCGGCAGGACCTCGGTGAGCTCCGGGTGGATCGTGGCGCAGTGGTAGCACTCCATGAAATTCTCGATGATCAGCTTCCAGTTGGCGCGCACGTCGTAGCTGATCCGGCGGCCGAGCGCGAGCCCGTCGACACCGTAGCCGCCGATCACGTCGGCGCCGCCGAGCCGCCCGGACACGGCCTCGACGACGGTGTCCTCGAACGACGGCGGCTCGTCGGCCAGGCACACCCACGCGTAGCCGAGCCATTCGCGCAGGGCGACCGGGATCAGCCCGAACTGCGTCCGGTCGACGTCCGGCATCGAGGTGAGGTTCGGCGCCGCGACCAGCTTGCCATCGGTGCCGTAAGTCCAGGCGTGGTAGCGGCATTGGAAGGCGCGCTTGACCTGCCCGGTGTCTTCGACGCACAACCGCGCACCCCGGTGGCGGCAGATGTTCAGGAATGCCCGCAGGGCGCCGTCGCGGCCCCTGGTGATCAACACGCTCTCCCGCCCCACCTGCACGGTCCGGAACTGCCCGGCCTCGGCGAGATCGGCGACACGCACGGCGCAGAACCACATCGCGCCGAAAATCCGGTCCTGCTCCAGGGAGAACAGCTCGGGGTCGGTGTAGTAGTGGCCGGGCAGCGTCGAGATAAGGCTGGACGCCTGGTCGGTGCTCGTCAATGTGGTCCCTAATGAGTCGTGAGTCGGCCGTCGGGCGGACTCGGGTCTGGTAGCCGCCGGCAGGTGAGCACTCTGTGGTCCTGGACGTTTGAGTCCTGATGAAAGAGCGTGCCCCCGCTGGTTGGCCGGAGAGTTGATCACTTTCAGCTGCGCAGACGCTTCATCTCGGGGTCGAACAACGGCTCCTCGGCGACCACGGCGGGCACCTTCTCGCCGAAGTACTCGATCTCCACGGTGGTGCCGGGCACGGCGACCGGGCTGGGCAGCCAGGCGTACGCGATGCTCTCGCCAATGGTGCAGCCGTAGGCGGCGCTGGTGACGTAACCGACCGGCGCACCGCGGACGTACACGGGCTCGGAACCCATGACCACGGACTTCCGGTCCTTGATCAGCAGCGGACTGAGCCTGCGTCGTGCCTCGCGGTGCTCCAGCGCCGCCCGGCCGAGGAAGTCTTTGTCCATCCGGACGGCGAAGCCAACACCGGCCTCGAACGGATCGTGCTCGGTGGTCATGTCCGCGCCCCACGAGCGATAGCCCTTCTCCAGGCGGAGGCTGTTGAAGGCGCTGCGACCGGCAGCGATGATCCCGTGCTGCTGCCCGGCGTCCCACAGCACGTCCCAGAGCTTGCGTCCCTGGTCGGCGTCGGTGTAGAGCTCCCAGCCGAGCTCGCCCACATAGGACAGTCGCATGGCGGTCACCGGGACGCCGCCGACGAACGCGGGCTTGTTCTTGAAGAACCCGAAGCCCTTGTGCGAGAAGTCGGTGCGGGTCAGCGGCTGCACCAGGGCACGCGCTAGCGGCCCCCAAACGCCGATGCAGCAGGTCCCGCCGGTGATGTCGCGAACCTGCACGCTGCCGTCGTCGGGCAGGTGCCGCCGCAGCCAGGCCAGGTCGAGATTCCCGTTGGCGCCCACCTGGAAGCGCTGCTCGGACAACCGAGCCACGGTGAGATCGCTGCGCACCCCGCCGGCGGCGTCCAGCGACAGCGTGTAGGTCACCGAGCCGGGTTTCTTCGCGAGCTGATTGGTGGTCAGCCACTGCAGGAATCCGAGCGCCCCAGGCCCGGCCACCTCCAGCCGCTTGAGCGGTGTCATGTCGAACAGCGCGACCCGCTTGCGGGTGACCAGCGCCTCGGCCCCGGCGATCGGCGAGAAGAACCGCGAGGCCCAGTCGCCCCGGCCGGGCACCTCGCCGATCTCCGGCAACCCGGCGTTGGCGGCGTACCAGTGCGGGCGCTCCCAGCCGGCGGCTTCGAGGAACTCCGCCCCGAGCTCTTGCTGCCGCTCGTAGAACGGGCTGGTCCGCAACGGTCGCGGCTCCTGCCCGGGTTCGAGCGGGTGCAGGATGTCGTAGACCTCGACGAAGCTGCGGCAGCTGCGCACGTGCACGTACTCGGGGCTGCGCTGCGCCGTCTCGAACCGGTTGAGGTCGCAGGAGTGCAGCGACTCCTCCGGCTGCCCGTCGACGAGCCACTGCGCCATAGCCCGGGCAACCCCGGCTGAGTGCGTGATCCAAACAGCCTCGGCCACCCAGAACCCCCGGAGGTCGGGGTGCTCGCCGAGCAACGGCATGCCGTCCGAGGTGAAGGAGAACAGCCCGTTGATGCCCTCGGTGACCTCGGTGCCGGCCAACGCGGGAAGCAGCGAAACGGCCTCGTCCCAACCCGGCTGGAAGTCCTCGGCGGTGAACGGCTCGATCGATGGCATCACCGCAGACCCGGGCGCGCGGATCTCCTCGGGATCTACGGGCATGGGGCGGTGCCCGTAGTACCCGATGCCGATGCGGTCGCCGTGCTCCCGGAAGTACAGGTCGCCGTCCTGGTGCCGCAGGATCGGCAACCTCGCCTCGGACCGCTCGTCGTTGTGCCCAGCTATGGCGGCCAGCGGCCCGGTCTTGGCGTACTGGTGCGCCATCGGCACCAACGGGATGTCGAGGTCCACCAACGCGCCGATGCGCGGCCCCCACATGCCGACGCAGGAGATGACGACGTCGGCTGGAAACCGGTCCTCTTCGGTGACGACGGCGCTCACCCGCCCGCCGCCGCGCTCGACGGCAACGACGCGCTGCCCGGCCAGGAACTGCGCGCCCCGCGCCATCGCACGCCGCGCCTGCGCCTCGGCGGCGCGCACCGGCTTGGCCAGACCATCGGTGGGAATGTGCAGTCCGCCGAAGATCCGGGCCGGATCCACCAGCGGGTGCAGCTTCGCGCACTCGTCGGGGCCACGCAGGTGGCTTTCGACGCCCCAAGAGGTGAGCCAGCCGTGCCGCCGCTTGACCTCGTCCCACCGCGCCGCCGAACCGGCGACCTCAAGCCCGCCGAGCTGCCGGAAGCACCACTCGCCGTCGAGGTCGAGGTCGCGGTACTTCGCCGCGGTGTAGGCGGCGAACCGGGTCATGGTCCGGCAGGAATTTGCCTGGAACACCAGGCCGGGAGCGTGCGAGGTGGAGCCACCGGTGGCGAACAGCGGGCCCTGTTCGAGGACGGTGACGTCGGTCCAGCCGCGTTCGGTGAGCTCGTCGGCGAGGGCGCAGCCGACGATCCCGGCGCCGATGACGACCACGCGGGGTTGGGTGCCCATAAGGCCTCCTGGGGTGCGTCGATGCCGGCAGCACGGGGCACCGGCTCCAGAAGCAGCGGGAAGGTTGTTGCGCGATACGCGCCAGGTTTCGATGTGAGCAACACAGTCGCCGGAAACCCCGGGGTCAGTCAAGAGCGCGCGGCCGGTTTTTTCGCCGTGTAACACGTATGGCGGCTGGTCCGAAAAAGACCAGCGAACCCCTTGACGAGCCAGGGGCCAGAGCCGCACATTGTTGCGCAGTGCACTCCGTGTTTTGGATAGCGCAACGGAGGTCCCGAATGTTTCAAGCCTGCCCGATTTCCGATCTGCCACCCGGCGAGTCCGTCCGCATCGAAGCGCACGTCCCGATCGCGGTTTTCAACGTCGATGGCGACCTGTACGCGATCGACGACACCTGCACCCACCAGGACGCCTCCCTGTCGGACGGCTGGGTGGAGGACTGCCGGGTCGAGTGCCCGCTGCACGCGGCGGCGTTCGACCTGCGCACAGGCCTGCCGTGCGGGTTGCCGGCGAAGCGACCCGTCCGGACCTACCCGGTCCAGGTCGCGGAGGGGATGGTCTACGTCGAGACCGAAGTGCAGGTAGTCGCATGAGGACGATCGCGGTGGTCGGCGCGTCCCTGTCCGGCTGGCGATCGGCGCAGGAACTGCGCGCGCAGGGCTTCGATGGCCGGATCGAGCTGATCGGCGAGGAGACCCACCGGCCCTACGACAGGCCACCGCTGTCGAAGGACTTCCTGTCGGGCAAGGTCGAAGCGCATGACCTCGCGCTGGCCGAGGAAACGGACTTCGCCGCCGTGGAAGCTACCTGGCGCCTAGGCCGACGTGCTGTAGCGCTAGCACCAGGGGACGGTGCAATCGAGCTCGACGACGGCACCCGCTGCCGGGCAGACGGCGTGGTGATCGCAACCGGTGCGACTCCGAAGACGCTGCCAGCCACCCCACCAGGCGTGCACACGCTGCGAACGCTGGACGACGCGATTGCCCTGCGCTCGGATTTGCGCCCGGGAGCGCGAGCGGTGATCATCGGCGCCGGATTCGTGGGAGCCGAAGTCGCGTCGACATGCAGAGCGCTCGGTCTCGAAGTCACGGTGGTGGAAGCGCTCGAAGTTCCACTGGCGCCCGTCATCGGCCCAGAACTGGGCGCGGTGTGCGCTGCTCTGCACACCGACCACGACGTGCGACTGCTCTGCGGAGCGGGTGTCGAGCGCCTGCACGGCGAACACCGGGTCACAGCGGTCGAGCTGACCGACGGCACCCTACTTCCAGCCGACGTGGTGGTGATCGGCATCGGCGCCCGCCCGAACACCGACTGGCTGCGCGGCTCGGGCCTGACGATGTCGAACGGCGTGCAGTGCGACGCCGGAGGCGTCACCGACCTGCGGAACGTGGTGGCGGTGGGCGACGTGGCCAGCTATCGCACTCCGAACGGAGCGCAGCGGTTCGAGCACTGGACAACGGCAATGGAACAACCGGCAACCGCGATCCACAACCTCCTCGCCGGGCATTCGGCAGCGAACTTCACGACGGTGCCGTATTTCTGGTCGGAGCAGTACGGAGTGCGAATCCAGTTCGCCGGACACGCGAGCCCGACCGACCGGATCGCGATCGTCGACGGCGCACCGGACGACCGCCGCTTCGTAGCGACGTTCCACCGCGAGGACAAAACCACCGGAGTCCTAGCGATGAACACCCCAAAGCTGTTCACCAAGCACCGCAGACAACTGACCGCGAGACCCGCAGCACCGGTCAGCTGAACCCAACGCACCACCACCCCAACCTGGGCGTCATGGTTCGCCCGTCCGGTGCCGTGGTGTGAGGATGAGGTCCCGGAGGTATGCGCGGTGTTCGGCGGGTAGTGCGCGGCCACCTGGTCGTGGTGTGCTTCTGGGGTCCACTGTGGCCGGCCGGATGGCACCCTTTGCTGGTCTCGTATTTTGGTTTCCCATCGCTGGTTGTGCAGGGTGCGGTGATGGTGACCGCAGAGCATGACCATGTTGCCCAACTCGGTCGCCCCACCGTCGGCCCAGTGCTCGACATGCTGCGCTTCCGGGGTTCCCGGTGGCCGGTCGCATCCCGGGAACGCACACACCCCGTCCCGCTGCAGTAGTGCGGCACGGATCTGGGCGGGTGCGGTTCGCCTCGCCTGCGGTTCGCTTCGCCCGCCCCACGCCCAGCGGGAGACTGTCCCCGCCGAGAACCACCGGCAGCACCCTGGCGTCGCAGGCGATGCGGCGGGCGTTTTCGGCGGTGATGGCCCGGTCGGTGTTGAGGTGCCGGGCATCCCCGTCTCGACGGCGACGAACCCGAGCCCCTTCTTCAAATCCTCGAAATCGATAGAGATGCTCATGTGCCGACGGTGCCCACCGGTACGCGCAAACCTCATCATGATCCAGCGCCAGGTCCAGGATCGCGGCGAAGCCGTCAGCGTTGCGCTGCCCCACCGTGCGCAGATCCTTCTCCCCGTCCACCTCCGGCCGAGGACCAGCCAGAGGCTGCGCCAGCGCGGCGAACTTCGCCCCAGCCTCGCGGTCGAGGCGCGCTTTGATGACAGCTCCAAACGCGCAAGACCCTCAAGCCGCGGACTCAACGTCCTCCAACGCACCGCCAGCGCGCTCCTGCTCTACAACGGCCCGCCGCGCCCGGTTCCGCCGGAGCAACCAGACCCCAACCCCAACAGCTACGACGAGCACGATCAAAACCCAACTGGCCCGCCCCAACATCTCCTCGATGTACTTGGCCGAAGCGCCGGCGGCCCATCCGATGCTCACGTGCGTCACGGACCAAGCAACAGCCCCAGCCAACGACGAGATGAACAACCGCCCGTAGGACATCCCGCTGGCCCCGGCGGCAGCGGGCATCAAGGTCCGAACCACGGGCAAGGACCGGGCCACCACAACGGCTCCGATACCCCACCGGCGCAACAACGTCCCGGCCCGATCCCAATGCTGCTGACCAAGCTTGCGCACAACCTTGGTCTCGCGCATCTTCAGCCGAGACCGACGCCCCAACCAGAACCCGATGTTGTCGCCGACAGCCGCGCAAACCGCGACTACCGAAGCCAGCACTATGAAAAACCACACATCGGTCACCGCGGCAGAGGCGACCAGCAGACCGCTCTCCCCGGGCACCAGGAAGCCTAGCCCGATGGTGCATTCGCCGAGCACCAATGCCCCCGTCACCAGTACCAATAGCGGCTTCGGCAAGCCTCCGACGACTGCCAGAACGTCGCTGATGAAGGTCACGGGCGGGCTCCTAGGCTAGCGTTCCGGCTGGACGACTTCACGCTCCCGGCGTAACCGCGCGCCGGTCTCCGGCAATACCCCTTGGCCTCCCCTGAAGCTGGGATCACACGGGCCCGTAGGGTCAGCAGGCGTTCACCCACGAGCATTCGAGGGTGGTTTCGTCCACCCGCGTGCTCGGATCGTCGACGTGCTTGCGCGACTGCGGGACGTGCACCCGGCCGCGCGGCTGGTCGTCGGCGCCGTTGTACTCGGCCAGCCGGATCGCGATCGCGTCTTCCAGGTCCTTCGGCGAGCTCGTGAGGAAGTTGTTGAACACCACCGAGAAGACCAGTTCGCGGCCGTTTGCGGTGGTGACGTAACCGGACAGCGACGTGACTCCGGTCAGCGAGCCGGTCTTTGCGTGCACGTTGTTCTCAGCCGCCGTTCTAGCCATCCGGTTGCGGAGCGTGCCGCCGACCATGCGGTCCGCGACCCCGGCCACCGGCAACGCGTCGTACCAGGCCCGAAACCAGGGCCGCCCGCGCGCGTTGTCCAGCAGCACCGTCAGCTGTTCCGGCGTTACCTGGTCCATCGTGGACAGTCCCGAGCCGTCCACCATGCGCAGTACCGCGGGGTCCACGCCCAGACCGCTCAGCTTGTCGGTCAGCACTTCGAGCCCGGCCGGCCAGCTGCCGTCACCGCGAACCTCCCGCCCCATCGCCTTCACCAGGACTTCCGCGTGCCCGTTGTTGCTCAGCTTCAGGAACGCAACGAGGAGTTCCCGCAACGGGATCGACTGCCTCGAAGCGAGCTCCCGCCCACCAGCAGGCGCGGTGCCCTCCCCCGTTCCCAGGATCGTCACGCCGTGCGCGGACAGTGCACGCGCGAAGACGTCCGCGGCATACCCGGCGGGGTCCGCAACCGTGGTGAAGTCCTCGAACGGCTGCGCGCCGGCCGGAACGGTCCCGCTCACGACCACCCGGGAACCGCCGTGCTCGCGCTCCACGGTCACATCGGGTTCGCCATCCGCGGCGGAGGTGGTGGCCCGGTTGTCGATCTGCACCACCGCGGTCGCCGGTTCCAGTTGCACCGCTGCGGGCCGGCCTTCGGCACTCGGGCTG
The DNA here is from genome assembly GCF_053599315.1 of Saccharopolyspora sp. NPDC000995. Taxonomy (NCBI): domain Bacteria; kingdom Bacillati; phylum Actinomycetota; class Actinomycetes; order Pseudonocardiales; family Pseudonocardiaceae; genus Saccharopolyspora; species Saccharopolyspora sp. NPDC000995. Next base: position 64,709 of record NZ_JBSFLZ010000009.1, on the reverse strand, counting down.
ACCCGCACGATCGCGGTTCCGGCATCGAAATCGGCGTTCGGCGCCACCGTCAGCGCCGAGACCGGGGCGGCGTAATAGTACGGCTCGTCGTCCCAGGCCCAGCCCGTGCCCAGCGGCACGCCGTCGAACCAGCTGGAGTCGGTCAGCAACCTCCCACGCACCAGCCGGATCCCGGACGCCGCAACCTTTTCCGCGAGCCGGTCGTAGTCGGCCGCGAGCAGCGTCGGGTCACCGGTTCCGCGCAAGTAGAGGTCGCCGCCGAGCACCGGCCCCAGCTGCGGAGCATCGGTCACGACATCGGTTCGGAACCGGTATTGCGGCCCCAGGGCTTCCAGCGCCGCGGCAGAGGTGAGTAGCTTCGCGTTCGACGCCGGAGTCGCGCGGTCCGTCGCCTGCCGGCTGTAGAGCACCTCGTCGGTGGCCGGGTCACGCACCACTACGCCGGCGTGCGCGCCGTTTAGCCGCTGGTCCGCGAGGATGTCGTCGAGGTCGACGCGGAGCGCGTCCGGCCCGCTGGGCGCAGCACCGGATGGCGCCACGAGGACGACCGATGCCCCCAGGGCCACTGCAAGTCCGAACGCCACTCCCCACCGTCGACGCATCGCGGGAGCTCCCTCGGCTCGCCCGACCAGAGCATGCAGCGTAGGCATTGGCATCACGGACAGTCAACAGGTTTGCACGCACGGTGGGTAAACGGGGTCGGCGCCAAGCGGAAACGGGCCTCAGCCGACGGCGATCGCGGTCGCCATAGCTAGCAGCGCCCCTCCGCAGCACCGCTCGAAGGCCTTGCGGCGACGCGGATCCGCCAGGAACGCGGACAGCCAGCGCACCGAGGGCACCACGGCCAGCCACCACGCCGCGAACGCGGACACCGCGACGCCGCTGAGCAGCGCGGCCTGCGTCACCGGCTCCGCCGCCGGGTCCATGGCCTGTGGCAGCAGCGTCAGGAAGGTCAGCATGACCTTGGGGTTGAGCACGTCGGTCAGCAGCCCGCGCAGGAAAACCGCACCGCCGGAGCGCGGCACGTCGACCTCGGGTCCAGCCGACACCACGCCGGACTTCCGAAGGATCTGCAGGCCCATCCAGGCCAGGTAGGCGACGCCGATCACCTTCACCACCAGCAGCGCCGCGGGCACGGTCACGACCAGCGCGGACAGTCCTGCGGTCGCCGCCGTCGCGTGCAGCAGCAGCCCGCAGGTCACACCGGCCGCCGCGAGCCAGCCCCAGCGCGCGCCGTTCGCGGCGTTGCGGGTCACCAGCACGAAGTCCGGCCCCGGTACCAGGACGATCACCAGCAGCGCCAGCAGGAACGACCCCCAGGCGATGTGCACGACGGCTCCTTCGATTCAAATCAGCGGTGGGATGCCGAAATTTTGCGATATCCGTTCGTCGTACCGCCAGTCGCGCCGTAGCATGTTCGGTTGTGCAGGAATCTGTAGAACTCGATTCGGTGGACTGGCGGATCCTGGAGGAATTGCAGAACGACGCGACCTTGGCGAACCGGGTGCTCGCCGAGCGGGTCGGGTTGGCGGCGTCCAGCTGCCTGCAACGGGTTCGGAGGTTGCGGGAACACGGCGTGATCACCGGGTCGCACATCGACGTCAACCCGGCCGCGACGGGGCTGGCGCTAGAGGCTGTGGTGGCGATCAACGTCCGCCCGCACACCCGCGAAGTCGTCGACATGTTCCGGGAATTCGTGATGGCACAACCGGAAACCCGCTCCCTGCTGCACGTCAGCGGGCAGGCCGACTTCCTGCTGCACGTTGCGGTCGCCGACACCAAGCACCTGCAGGAGTTCCTGGTGGACAAGCTCGCGTCCCGCACCGAAGTCCGGCACTTCACCAGCTCGATCGTGCTGGAGCAGCTGCACACCCGGGCCTTGACGCCGCCGCAGCACCTGCGCCCGAAGCGCCGCCGCCGGTCCGGCGAGGCGTGATCAGTTGCGTACGCGGAGCAGGCCTTCCTGCACGACGGTCGCGACGAGTTGGCCGTCGCGGGAGAAGAACCGGCCGGTGGCCAGGCCGCGAGCGCCGGAGGCACTGGGCGAAGCGCAGTCGTAGAGCAGCCACTCGTCGGCGCGGAAGCGCCGATGGAACCACATCGCGTGGTCCAGGCTCGCGCCGTTGACCTTGTCCAGGCCCCAATACACGCCGTGCCGCGCCAGCACCGCGTCGAGCAGCGTCATGTCGGAGGCGAAGGCCGCGATGCACACGTGCAGCAGGTCGTCGTCGGGCAGCACGCCGTCGGCGCGCATCCACACCTGGCTGCGGGCCTCGCGCGGGCCGCGGTCGCGGCTCACCCACGGCGGCTCAGTCACGTAGCGCACGTCGATCGGCCTCGGCTGGGCACGTCCGAGCTTCTCGAGCATCAGACCGATCTGCTCGCCGTAGGTCGGTAGCGTCTCGGGATCCGGCACCTCGGGCATCGGCTCGGCGTGGTCGATGCCGTCCTCGTCCACCTGGAAGGACGCGGACAGCGAGAAGATCGTCTTGCCGCGCTGCACGGCGACCACGCGGCGGGTGGTGAACGACCGGCCGTCGCGGGTGCGGTCGACCTCGTAGACGATCGGGATGCTCGGGTCGCCGGGCCGGATGAAGTAGGCGTGCAGCGAGTGCACCCGCCGCTGCGGCGGCACGGTGCGACCAGCGGCGACCAGCGCTTGGCCCGCGACCTGGCCACCGAACACGCGGACCGGCGAGGATGCTGGGCTGACGCCGCGGAAGATGTTCTCCTCGATGCGTTCGAGGTCGAGCAGCGCGACCAGGCTGTCGAGCACCGGTTGGCCGTGCGCCATGCCGTTGACATCGCGCGGGACCTCGCCCTGCAGGCGGGTTCCCGCGGGATCGGCCGCGGCGGCTCGGGCAGCTTCGGTCACTGCGCGCTCCTCGGATTAGTACGCCGGATCGCCGGACGGGAGCGCCGGGTGGCCCCCGTCCGAGAACGCGGATCAGACGTGGTCTTCCTCGCCAAGCCGGTGCACGCGGATGAGGTTGGTGGAACCGACCGTGCCGGGCGGCGAGCCTGCAACGACGACGACCATGTCGCCGCGCTGCGACCGGCCGATCGACAGCATCGCCTGATCCACCTGCCGCACCATCTGGTCCGTGGTGTCCACCTTAGGGACCAAGAACGTCTCCGTCCCCCAAGTGAGAGCGAGCTGACTCCGCACGGATTCCTCGGGGGTGAACGCCAGCAGCGGCAGCCTGGTGTGCAACCGGGCCAACCGGCGCACGGTGTCGCCGGACTGCGTGAAGGCGACGAGCGCCTTGGCGTTGAGGCGTTCGCCGATGTCGCGCGCCGCGTAGGAGATGACGCCGCGCTTGGTGCGCGGGACATGGCTCAGCGGCGGCGGTGCCGTCGATCCCGCCTCGACCGCTTCGACGATGCGTGCCATCGTTTGCACGGTCTCGATCGGGTAGCGGCCGACGCTGGTCTCGCCGGAGAGCATCACCGCATCGGTGCCGTCGAGCACCGCGTTGGCGACATCGGAGGTCTCCGCCCGCGTCGGGCGCGAGTTGTTGATCATGGAGTCGAGCATCTGGGTCGCGACGATGACCGGCTTCGCGTTCTCCCGCGCGATCCGGATCGCCTTCTTCTGCACCAGCGGCACGTGCTCGAGCGGCAACTCGACGCCGAGGTCACCGCGGGCGACCATGACGCCGTCGAAGGCCAGCACGATGGCCTCCAGGTTGTCGACCGCCTCCGGCTTCTCCAGCTTGGCGATCACCGGGATGCGGCGGCCGACCCGGTCCATCACCTGGTGCACCAGGTCGATGTCGGCCGGGCTGCGAACGAAGGACAGCGCGATGAAGTCCACGCCCAGCTCGAGCGCGAATTCCAGATCCTGAATGTCCTTCTCGGACAGTGCGGGCACCGAAACATCCATACCCGGCAAGGAAATTCCCTTGTGATCCGAGACCGGGCCACCCTCCGTCACCTCGCAGATGACGTCGGTGTCCTCGACGCCGGTGACGATCAGCCCTACCTTGCCGTCGTCGACCAGCAACCGGTCGCCGACCTTGGCATCGCTGGCGAGGCCCTTGTACGTGGTGGACACTCGGTCGTGGGTGCCCTGGACGTCGTCGACCGTGATGCGCACGGTGTCGCCGGTTCGCCACTCGACCGGCCCGGCGGCGAACTTGCCGAGGCGGATCTTCGGCCCCTGCAAGTCTCCGAGGATGCCGACGGCGCGGCCGGTCTCCTTGGCCGCGGCCCGCACCATCTCGTAGACCTGCTGGTGGTCGGCGTGGCTGCCGTGGCTGAAGTTCAGCCGGGCGACGTCCATTCCGCTGCTGACGAGCTCGGCCACCTTCTCCGGCGTGGCGGTGGCTGGGCCCATGGTACAAACGATCTTGGCTCGTCGACTCACGTTATGCCAGCGTAGTCTGTCGACCGACGCGCGCAGCATTCAGCCATGCCTGTTGACGCCGATCGGGGAGATCATTGCTGGATCATTACAGAACGCAGCTCACCCGGATACCGTTCGGGATCGCGGCGCTGGCCAGCCTGGTGATCATCTTCATGCCGGCCTCGGGTGTGCCGACCGCGCCGCCGGGCACCGACAAGGTGGTGCACTTCGTGCTGTTCGGTGCGCTGGCGGCCACCGGCCGCATCGCCGGATTCCGGACGACGAGGCTGCTTCCCGGCCTGGTGGGCTATGCGGCCGCCTCGGAGATCCTGCAGGGGCTGCTGCCGATCGGCCGCAGCTGCGAGGTGGCCGACGGGCTCGTCGACGTGGCGGGGGCGCTGGCGGGTTGGGCGGTCGTGGCGGCCGTGCGGCAGGTCAGCGGCGCTTCTTCTCGGTGACTCCGATATGGTCGGCGCACCACTGGTTCAGTTCGCGCACCGCGACCCAGGACTGCCGAACCCGGTCCAGGCAAGCGCGCTCGTAGAGGATGTCGTCGGAGTCCCAGGCGCGGAACGCGTAGAGCGTGCGGTGCCGCAGCAGGACCAGCCGGGGGTGGTCGGCTTCGAAGCCGCGCGGCCGGCTTCTGAGGGTCTCCCCCGCGATCTCCCACCCCTGCCCGACGAGCGCGGCAAGCAACGCCCGCAGCCGCTCGCCGTGGATGTCGGTGTCGACAGCGGCGCGGAACCTGGCCAGCTGGTCGGACTCGGTGTGGTAGCAGCCCCCGGCGACGAGCATCCCGTCCGCGCCGACCTCGACGTAGTAGGCGCCGCTCCCGCGCCCCTGCTCGATCACGGCGCCGCAGTGCGTCTTGTAGGGCGACTTGTCGGCGCTGAAACGTACGTCCCGGTAAGGCCGGAAAACCTTGCCCTTCCCGAACCCGGGCGCGAACTCGGGCTCCAGCTCGGCAAGCAACGCCTCCATCGGAGCCCGAACGTGCTCCCGGTAAAAAGCGAGGTGCTCACCCCAGTAAGCCTTGGAGTTGTCGGCCCGGAGGCCGTCGAAGAACTCCAGCGCACCATCCCCGAAACCTTCGAACCGCACGCCTGCACCCTATGACCGGCGGATGGCAGAACGCGCAGCGGTGTGCGGAAAACCCGCATGACTGCGGCGTTGGTTTCGATGCGTGGACGAAGATTTCGAGGCGGTCATCGGCAGCGAGCTCGCTTTGCTCACCCTGCTGCAGGCGGTGGTCGCACCATCGGGCTGTCGGCCGCCGACGACCAGTGGCGGCACAACCCACGCATCGGGCTCGCCGGACTCCTGGAAACCGGCGCCCGGACCAAGATCCCAGGTCAGGCACCGCACAGCGGGTTAAGCTCGAAGCGTGGTCTCCACAGCGCGAGCCCGTGTGCGGGAGCCAGCGGGCAACCTCCCGGCCGACGTCACGAGCTTCGTCGGCCGACGCCGCGAGATCACCGTCACCAAGCGACTGCTGGCCGAATCCCGGGTCGTGACCCTCACCGGCCCCGGCGGCGTGGGCAAGACCCGCCTGGCGATGCGGGTCGCGGGCAACATTCGCCGATCCTTCCGCGGGAAGGCGTGGTGCGTCGAACTGGAGGACATCCGGGACGGCTCGTTGGTCGTCGACGCGGTCATCGAGCAGCTCGGCATCGGCGGCCCGTCCGGAGGGGAGGACATCGACACCGTCATCGAGCAGCTCAAGTCCCGCGAGATGCTGCTCGTGCTGGACAACTGCGAGCACGTGATCGAGGACGTCGCGCTGCTGGTGGACGCGGTGGTGCGCTGGTGCCCCGGCGTACGGGTGCTGGCCACCAGCAGGCAGTCCCTCGGCGTCGCCGGTGAGGCGACCATGGTCGTCCCGCCGCTGCAGGTGCCCGACATCGAGCACCTGCCGCCACCGGAGTCCTACGAGCAGTTCGCCTCGGTGCGGCTTTTCATCGAGCGGGCCAAGGCCGCGGTCCCCGAGTTCGAGGTCACCAGCGCCGAGAAGGCCACCGCCCTGATGCGACTGTGCCACCACCTCGACGGCAATCCGCTGGCGATAGAGCTGGCGGCGGTCCGGCTGCGGTCGCTGTCGCTGCAGCAGCTGGAAGAACGCCTGGCCGAGCGCTACGACCTGCTCACCGAAGGCCGTCGCGGCGCTCCCGCACGGCAGCAGACGCTGCGCGCGTTGATCGACTGGAGCTACGAACTGGTCACCCCCCTGGACCGGATCACGTGGGCGCGGGTGTCGGTGTTCTCCGGATCCTTCGACCTCGCGGCCGCCGAGCACGTGACTGGCAGCGGGCTGTCGGACGCCGACGTACTGGGCGCCATCCACTCGCTGGTGGACAAGTCGGTGCTGATGCGCGAGGAGGAAGGCGGCGAGGTCCGCTTCCGGCTGCCGCACACCTTGCGCGAATACGGCCAGGACAAGCTCGTCGAGTCCGGCGAGCTGGCGACCATGCGGCAGCGGCATTGCGCCTGGTACTCCGATCTGGCCGGGCGCTTCGCCGCGGAGTGGATCGGCCCGGACCAAATCGCCTGGGTCAACCGGCTGCGCAGCGACCAGGGCAACCTGCGCGTCGCGCTGCACACGGCCGCGGCGACCCCGGAAACGGCCGGGGTAGCGCTGCAGATGTGCACCGACCTCTGGCAGTACTGGGGCATCCGTGGTCTCAACGGCGAGGCCCGGCACTGGCTCGACCAGGCGTTGGCCATCGCGCCCACTGAAGTGCCCGAGAGGGTGCGGGCGTTGTGGGTCAGTGCGTGGTTCGCCCTGCTGCAGGGCGATCTCGACAAGGTCTTGCCGACGGCGGAGCAGGCCACGGTGCTGGCCGCCCAGCGAGGCGAGGAGACGGAGAAGGCCTACCTGGCGCTGGTGCGCGGGCTGGCGGCGTTCTTCCTGAACGACTCGCCGCGCGCCGCCGAGCTGGCGGAGGACGCGCTCAGCCGGTTCCGCAAGCACGACGTGCTCGTCGGCGAGCTGTTCGCCCTGTTCGGGCTCGGCCTGATCAAGGGCTTGGGCGGAGATCACGAGTCCGGTCTGGAGCTGCTCTCGGAAGCCATCCGGTCGTCGACCGAGCTCGGCGAGCTGTACTGGCGCTCCTACTCGCTGTGGGCCTCGGCGCAGGTCGAGGTGCGGCGGGGCGAACCGGAGCGGGCCGAGGCCGCGGCGAAGGAGGCGCTACGGCTGCAGCGCGAGCTCGACAACCGGCTGGGCATGGCTTTCAACATCGACACCCTCGCCTGGATCGCGAAGCAGCAGGGCAGGAATGACCGCGCCGCCCGGCTGTTCGGTGCGGCCTCGGCGGTGTGGGACGCCGTGCGGGCGGCACCCGGGTTCTGGGCGAGGTTCGCCGGAGACCACGACGAGCACGAGGGGCAGATCCGATCCGCGCTCGGGGATTCGGCCTTCCAGTCGGCGTTCGACCGCGGCCGCCAGCTGTCGTTGGCGGACACCATCGACTTCGCGTTGGAGGTCAAGCGGCACGCGCGGCCGCGCACCGACGACAACGTGCACCCGATGCCGTTGACGCGGCGCGAGCGGCAGATCGCGGAGCTGGTCGCGCAGGGCAACACGAACAAGGAGATCGCCGAGAGCTTGGTGATCGCGCAGCGCACCGTCGAGGGCCATGTGCAGAACATCCTGACGAAGCTCGACTTCTCGTCGCGGGCGCAGGTCGCAGGCTGGGTGGCCGCGCAGAAGACGAGTGACACGAGCGACACCATTTCCAGGTAATCTCACTTTAAGTAGTCGATGCGGCTCGAATCGTCGCCCAATTGGTCGAACCTAGGTACCGGTCTACGTACAAACCTCGGTGCGCATCCACTCTCCGTCCCGGATTCTCGGTTCTCGTGACCCCCGACCAACCGAACATCCCCGACCAGAACACCCCCGACCGAAGTACCCGCCCCGCCGACCGGCACCGCTGGGAGAGGGCAGTGCCGCAGGCGGCGAGCTGGATCCGCGCCGCGTTCGTCGGCGACTCGGCGAACCGGCAGCACCGCGTCCCCCCGAAGTCGCGGTCCCTGCAGCTCGGTGTCGCCGTGGTCGCGTTCGGCGTGATCGGCGTGTTCACCTCCGCCGCGGGCACGAAGACCGAGAACCCCCCGGTGCAGGCCGCCGCGCAGGTCACCCCGCTGGCCGCTGAGCAGCCCCCCGTCCTGGCGGCGCCCGCACAAGCCCCCGCCCTTGAGGCCGCCCCCGCTCCCGCCGCGCAGCCCGCCCCCGAAGCTGCCCCCGAACCGGCGAAGCAGGAGCTGCCCGCCGAGCAGGTGGTCGAGAAGCCCAAGGACCAGATCGGCGGCTGGATCGACGAGGCGATCGCCGTTCTGGAGAACAACGGCGTCCCGCGCGACCAGATCGACGGCGATGCGATCCGCACGATCATCATGCACGAATCCAACGGAAACCCGAACGCCACCAACAACTGGGACTCCAACGCGGCGGCCGGCACCCCGTCGATCGGTCTGATGCAGACCATCGAGCCGACCTTCCAGTCCTACGCGCTGCCCGGCCACGGCGACATCTACAACCCGGTCGACAACATCATCGCGGGCACCCGGTATGCGATCACGACCTACGGCTCGGTCGGCGACGTCCCCGGTGTCGCAGGCCTGAGGTCCGGCGGCAGCTACTCGGGCTACTGAGCCCGCGCCGGCTACTACGGCGGCGGCCAACCCTGACGAGGTTCCCTCCAGCGCTTCGGCGACCAGCTCAACGCCTCGGCGGGTGCTGCGGCATCACTCCGTGCCCGGCGCGCCAGCGCAGCAACTATTCGACGACCTCGTGCAGCTGCGGATCGGCATCCCCGCGCTGGCCTGGCTGTCGATCCTGCACGGCCTGGTGCCGCCGCACTCCGGCCCGCTGGCCGCCGTCGACGCGCTGCACGTCGACATGGGGATCACCCTCGCGCGGTCCAGCCGCAACCGGTTGTCCGACGTGGTCGGTAGCTCGCTGCCTGCGATCGCCGGGATCATCCTCATCGTCGGGGCCGGCGGCGGCTTCAAGCAGACCCTGGTCGACCCCGGCGTCAACAACATGATCACCGACGTCGCCAGCGGGGCGAACCTCTCGCCACTGGTGCTGGGCTGGCTGATCGCGGTCGGCATCCGGGTGGCGACCGGCTCGGCTACGGTGGCCACCATCTCGGCGGCAGGCACGGTCGCACCACTGGGCATCGGGCTCCCGCCCGCGCAGGGCGCGCTGGCCATCGGCTCCGGCTCACTGTTCCTGCCACACGTCAACGACGCCGGGTTCTGGCTGGTCAAGGAGTACTTTGGGATGACCTTCGGGCAGACCCTGAAGACCTGGTCGGCGATGGAAACGCTACTGTCGGTGACTTCCTTCGTCGTGATCCTGGGCCTGTCCGTGGTGCTGTGACCCGGGCATGTGCGAAGACAGGCTCCAACCGGTTTTCGCGCCCACGACCGCCCACGCCGGGCACGGTATATTGGCAGGTCGGGTCTGCGCGCAGATCGCAGAACCGTCCCCCCAACGAACCCGCCCAGGCACGAGGTGGCGAATTGTCCAACGCCCGAGTAGATCGGGACACCGTCCGCGCCCAAGAGATCGCAGCCGAGCAGCAGTACCTCTCGATGCTGTACGCGAAGCTCGACGCCCTGCGGCAGGAAACCACGCGGCGGCTGAAGGAAACGCTGCGGGACAGCGGCGGCCCGCCGCAGGCCCGAACCGAACGCGACATCTCCACCCGGATGTACACCGACAAGCTGACCCAGCTGAGCGCGGTGGAGCACGGGATGTGCTTCGGGAGGCTGGACCTCGACAGCGGCGAGACCTTCCACGTGGGACGGCTCGGGTTGTTCGACGAGGACCACGAGTACGAGCCGCTGCTAGTGGACTGGCGGGCCCCGGCGGCCCGGCCGTTCTACCTGGCCACCGCGGCAGCGCGGGACGGTGTGCGCCGCCGGCGGCACCTGCGCACCAGCTGGCGGAAGGTGCTGGACTACGAGGACGAGGTACTCGACCTCGACGCCGCCGAGCAGGGCAGCGACCTGGGGCTGGCCGGGGAGGCCACGCTGCTGGCCCGGCTCGACGCCCGCCGAACCGGGCAGATGCAGGACATCGTCGCCACCATCCAGGGCGAGCAGGACCGGATCATCCGCGCCGGGATGAACGGTGTGCTGGTGGTGCAGGGCGGCCCCGGCACCGGCAAGACCGCCGTCGCGCTGCACCGCGCCGCCTACCTGCTGTACACCTTCCGCGAGCAGCTGTCCAAGCGCGGCGTGCTCGTGGTCGGGCCGAACCCGACGTTCCTGCGCTACATCGGGCAGGTCCTGCCGTCGCTGGGCGAAACTGGCGTCCTCCTGTCCACTGTGGGCGGTCTGTACCCGGGGATCACTGCCACCGGCGAGGAATCCGCGCGGGCGGCGGAGATCAAGGGCCGCGCGAGCATGGTCGACGTGCTCGCCGCCGCGGTCCGCGACCGGCAGCAGGTGCCCGCGGACTACACCGAGCTCACCTTCGACCGCGAGGCGCTGCGCATCGACCGGCGCACCGCGACCCAGGCTCGGACCCGCGCCCGCCGGTCCCGCCGGCCGCACAACCTGGCCCGGCGGATCTTCCGCAACGAGATGTTCTCGGAACTGACTCTGCAGGTCGCCGACCGACTGGGCCGCGACCTGCTGGACCGACGTGACCTCGACGACATCAACCGCGAACTGCGCGCCGATGTGGTGGTCAGCAAGGCGCTGGACGAGCTGTGGCCGGAGATCACCCCACAGAAGCTGCTGGACGACCTGCTGTGCTCCCCCGACCGGTTGGCCACCGCAACCCGCAAGCACCTTGACGACAACGAGCGCGACGAGCTCCTGCGCCCGCCGGACACGCCGTGGACGCCCGCCGACGTGCCCTTGCTGGACGAGTTCGCCGAGCTCCTCGGCGAGGACGACGCCCAGGAGCGGGCCGAGCGCGAACGCCAGCAGCGCGAGGAACTCGCCTACGCGGAAGGCGTTCTGCACATCATGGAGCAGGACGAGGAGCTCGCCGACGAGGAACGGCTGCGGGTCTCCGACGTGCTGGACGCCGAGCTGCTGGCCGAGCGGTTCCGCGCCACCAGCGATCTGACCGCCGCCGAACGCGCGGCCGAAGACCGCACCTGGACCTTCGGCCACGTCATCGTCGACGAGGCGCAGGAGCTGTCCCCGATGGCGTGGCGGGTGCTGATGCGGCGCTGTCCGAGCCGGTCGATGACGCTGGTCGGCGACGTCGCCCAGACCGGCGCGCTGGCCGGGGCCAACTCCTGGCACGACGTGCTGCAACCGTACGTGCAGGACCGCTGGAAACTGGTCGAGCTGACCGTCAACTACCGCACCCCGGCCGAGATCATGGCCATCGCCGCCGACGTGCTGTCCGAAATGGACACCGACTTGGTGGTGCCGCGCTCGGTGCGCACCAGCGGGCACCAGCCGTGGACCCGCCGACTGACCACTAACGGGCTCGCCACCGAGCTGCCCGCGGTGATCACCGACGAGCTGCACCAGGTCGGCGACGGCCGCCTAGCGGTGCTGATGCCGCCGGAGCTGCTCGCCGGAATCGGGCCGCGGCTGGCGCAATCCCTTACGGACGCGGTGATCGGCACCCGCCCGGACGACCTGGAATCGCCGTGCGTGCTGCTGACCGTCGACCAGGCCAAGGGCCTGGAGTTCGACTCGGCCCTGGTGGTCGACCCGGCGGCGATCGTGGCGGGATCCGAGCGCGGGCTCAACGACCTCTACGTGGCGCTGACCCGAGCCACCCAGCGCCTCGGCGTGGTCCACCCCGACGAGCTCCCGGCGGTGCTGCGCGGCATGTGAGCCGGCGGTCTGGCACCGACCGCCGGATGAGAACCTGTCGGCGAATGCCGTCCACGCGGCTGCAAGCGGCGCAGCCGCTTGCAGCCACCCTGCCAAGACGACCATCGGCGGGTTCTGAGAGGTTTCCTGGCGAGGACGGCCCTCCGCCGCGTATTGGACACATAAGGAGGGGCACCCACAGTCCGGAGACTCTCTCAGGCTCCGCTAAGCGACCACCCACTCAGACCATTCACCAATATCCTCTGAGAGACTCGACCGGGTGGAATCCGATTTTGTCCAGTGGCTCCGCGACCTCGGCCAAGACGGCTTGGCAGCAGTCCTGAAGAACCGCCCCGAGTCAGCCGCCCGGTCACTGCCCCACCTGGCAGCCGTGCTCGACTCCCCTGGCGCTGTGCAGCGCGCGCTGGAGCGGCTCGACGCCGGATCCAGTGCCGTACTCGAAGCGCTCTGCATCCTCGGGGACGGCTGCACCCGCGGTGCGATCGAGGAGTTGCTCGGCAACGATCCCGAACTCGATCGCGCACTGCGGGTGCTGCAGGAACGTGCCCTCATCCGGTCTAGTTCGCGGGGAGCGTTCCAGCTTGCCGTACCGCTGCGCGATGCTCGCACTGCGGGGCTGGGCCGCCCGGTCGCGACGCTCCTCCACCCTCATGCGTCCAGTACCGTCCGTGGGATCGCCGAGGCGCTGGGATTGGCGCCCGCCAAGCGGAAGGCCGACACGGTACAGCGGATCGAAGAGTTCCTGCGGGATTCGGCGAGGGTGTCCGCTGAGCTTGCGAAAGCACCCGGCCCGACCGTTGAGCTCGCCACGCAGTTGGCCTGCGATGATTCGGTACTCGGTTACGCCTTTGGCGGCATGTCGCCGCAGCGTCCGGAGGTGCGTTGGCTGATCGACCGGGGCTTCCTGATCGGCCGGAACCAGTACGCCGGCGATGGCGGCCCGTTCGAGATGCCCCGCGAGGTCGGACTCGCACTGCGCGAATCCGGCGATCAACCGGCGCTTCGGCCCGAACCCGCGATGCCGGCGCTTCACCCGGTCGACCCCATCGAGACCGACAAGGCGGCGTTGCTGGCCGCGACCGGGTTCGTCGCCGGGGTGGCTCGACTGCTCGAATACTGCGCCGCCAACCCGCTGACGCAGCTGCAGAACGGCGGTATCGGCCTCCGGGTGCTCAAGCAGGTCGCCAAGACCCTGCGAACAGACCAGCATGAGGTTCGGCTCTGGTTGGAGACCGCCGCCGCAGCCGAGCTGCTCAGCATCGACGGAGCAGGCTGCATTGTTCCGTCGAACCTCGCCGATGACTGGCAGCAGGCATCCCCCGCACGACGCTACGTCAAGCTGGTGCGCGCCTGGTGGAAGCAGCCGGCCGCGGCCATGTTCAGCAAGGTCACGGACAAGCCTGACCCAGCGCTGCTCCCACGATCCAGCGCGTTCGACCGGCTGCTGCGCATGGACCTGCTGGCCGAGATTTCCCGTTGGGAAACCGGTTCTGCGTTGGGCGAGCCGAACCTGATCGGTGAGAGGCTGGCCTGGAAGCGACCAGTGAACTACTGCTGCGCGGACTGCCTGGTCGATCCCATCCAAATCAACTGGTCCGAGGCCGAAGCCGTCGGCGCGATCGCCCACGCAGCGCTGTCCGCGTTGGGCCGATGCGTGGACGACGAGGAAGCGCTGCTGTCGGCCGCCGCGAAACTGCTGCCCAACGCGCAGGAAACCGCACTGCTGCAGGCGGACCTGACCGCGGTGGTGGCGGGTACGCCCAGCGGCCAGCTCGCTGCAACGCTGAACCTGCTGGCCGACACCGAAGGCAGGGACACTGCCTCGACCTGGCGGTTCAGCCCCAAATCCGTCCGGCGAGCAATGGATCAGGGCTACACCGCAGAGGACTTGCTTGGCAAGCTCACCTCGATAGCCCACACAAGCGTGCCGCAACCGCTGGAATACCTGATCAAGGACGTCGGACGGCGATTCGGCCAACTTCAGGTCCGGAACGTGCGCTGCTGCGTGCTCGGCGAGGAGACCCTCCTGCTGGAACTCAGCGGAAACCGTTCGTTGCGCGAGCTGTCGTTGCACGCCTTGGCACCGACCGTGCTCGCATCGAACAAACCGGCGAAGGAGACCTTGGCCGCGCTGCGGAAGGCGGGATACGCCCCAGTGCAGCAGAAGATCGACGGCACTGTGACAGTCGAACGCACCGTCGTCGACCGCCCGCCGCTGCTCGTGGAGCAGCCTTACTACCGGGCTGTGCCGCAACCGCCGTCGCAAGCCGAACTCCGCGAACTCGCCGAGCACCTGCTAGCCCAACCGGACAAGGCTCCGTCCGGCGTTGCACTGCCTGATAATCCCTGGATCGACATCCGGATCATGCAGCCGGGCTTGCTGGAGGAAATGACGGATCCGTTCGATGACCTGGTTCCCTTCCTCGCCGAACGGACCGCGCTGACGGACCCCGAACTCGAACTCCTCGCGGAGGCACTGGAAGCAGGCACCGACGTGGAGATCGAATACCGGGACCACAACGGCCGTTGCACGTCGCGTGTCATCACGCCGGACGACGTAGACGATGTCTACCTGGACGCCTTCTGTCACCTACGCGAAGACGACCACCAGTTCAGCCTGGACCGAATCCGCTCCGTCGCCAAAGTGAAACGCCGCCGCACGAAAGGTGGAGCGTGAAGGCCCGCATCGTTGCCCGTTGGCAGCTCCTCTGACCGGCACATGATCACCCGATCGATATGAGGTGAGGGCACCCTCGAGCAACTAGGCCGCTCAAGGATGCCCCTCACCTCGGAAAAATCACACCGCCAGGGGAAGCGCGGTGGGGTGGACCGGGGACGGGAGGCGGGAGTCGCCGGTGAGGTGGGCGTCGACCGCGTTGGCCACCGAACGGCCCTCCGCGATCGCCCACACCACCAGGGACGCGCCGCGGTGCGCGTCGCCGCAGACGAACACCCCCGGCGCCGTGGTCTCCCAGTTCGAGCCGCAGCCGATGGTGCCGCGCTTGGTCAGCTCGATGCCCAGGCCGTCCAGCAGCCGCATGCGCTCGACGCCCTCGAAGCCGATGGCCAGCAGCGCCAGGTCGCAGGGCAGCTCCTGGATCTCGTCGGACACGGGCACAATCTGCCGACGGCCCTCCGCGTCGCGCTGCACCTTCACCTCGCGCAGTCGCACCGCGCGCACGTTGCCCTCGTCGTCGCCGACGAACGACTCGATCGCCACCGCGAACTTCCGCTCCCCGGCCTCTTCGTGCGCCGGGTAGGTGCGCAGGATGTACGGCCAGGTCGGCCACGGCGACCGGTCGTCGTCGCGGGACGTCGGCGGCTGCGGGTAGTTGTCCAGCTGCGTCACCGAAAGCGCGCCCTGCCGGGTCGCGGTGCCGTAGCAGTCCGCGCCGGTGTCGCCGCCACCGAGGATGATGACGTGCTTGCCCTGCGCCGAGATCGGCGTCGGGCCGTCACCCTCGCACTCCTTGTTCGCCGGCACCAGGTGCTCCATGGCCAGATGCACGCCCTTGAGGTGCCGCCCCGGGATCGTGGTGTCGTCGCGGCCGCGCAGCGCGCCCACCGCCAGCACCACGGCGTCGTAACCGGCGCGCAGTTCCTCGACGGTCAGGTCGACGCCGACCTCGCAGCCGGTGATGAACCTGGTGCCCTCGGCGCGCATCTGCGCCAATCGCCGGTCCAGGACGGACTTCTCCATCTTGAACTCGGGGATGCCGTAGCGCAGCAGCCCGCCGATGCGGTCGTCGCGCTCGTAAACGGTCACCTCGTGCCCGGCGCGGGTCAGCTGCTGAGCCGCGGCGAGCCCGCCCGGCCCGGAACCGACCACGGCCACCCGCTTGCCGGTGTGCGCCTCCGTCACCTGCGCGGTGACGTACTCGTTCTTCCAGCTGACCTCGGCGATGGTCTCCTCGACGCGCTTGATGGCCACCGCGCCGCCGGCCGCCGGCGAGATCGCCAGCACGCAGCCGGCCTCGCACGGGGCGGGGCACAACTTGCCGGTGAACTCCGGGAAGTTGTTGGTGGCGTGCAGCCGCTCGCTGGCGTCCTGCCACTGGCCGCGGCGGACCATGTTGTTCCACTCCGGGATCAGGTTGCCCAACGGGCAACCGGCCGAACCGGAGTGGCAGAACGGGATGCCGCAGTCCATGCACCGCGCGGCCTGCGTGGCAGTTTCCGCCTTGCGGTCCTCGGCGGACAGCGTGGCGTAGACCTCGTGCCAGTCGCCCAGCCGCTCGTCGACGAGGCGCTTGGGGGCGTCGGCCCGCGCGTGCTTCAGAAATCCCCTCGGGTCAGCCACGGGAAGCCTCCATGATCGCCTCGTCCACGTCCCGGCCTTCGATCTTGGCCATCCGCGTGGCATCCAGGACTCGCTGGTAGTCGCGCGGCATCACCTTGGTGAACGCCGCAGAGCGCCGCGGCCAGTCGCCGAGCAGCGAGGCCGCCACCGCCGAACCCGTCCGGTCGCGGTGCTGCTGCACGACCTCGTGCAGCCACTTCAGTTCCTTGGCGCTGGGCCGCTGCAGGTCCACCATCGCGGTGTTCACCCGCACCGGGTCCAGGTCGAGCACGTAGGCGATGCCGCCGGACATACCGGCGCCGACGTTGCGGCCGGTGCCGCCGAGCACCACCGCGCGACCCCCGGTCATGTACTCGAAGGCGTGGTCACCGGCGCCCTCGGCGACCGCGAGCGCGCCGGAGTTGCGCACGCAGAACCGCTCGCCGACCTTGCCACGCAAGAAGATCTCGCCGCTGGTCGCGCCGTAGCCGATCACGTTGCCCGCGATCACCTGGTCTTCGGCGGCGAACGCCGAATCCGGGTGCGGGCGCACGACGATCCGCCCGCCGGAGAGGCCCTTGCCGACGTAGTCGTTGGCGTCGCCGACCATGTCCAGCGTGATGCCCGGCGGCAGGAACGCACCCAGCGACTGCCCGGCCGAACCCTCCAGTTCCACGTGGATGGTGTCCGCCGGCAGGCCTTCGCCGCCGTAACGGCGGCTGACCTCGGCACCCAGCAGCGTGCCGACGGTGCGGTTGACGTTGCGCACCGGCAGCTCCAGCCGCACCGGGCGGGCGTCTTCCAGCGCCGCCTCGGCGAGCTGGATGAGCGTGCGGTCCAGCGCGTGGTCCAGGCCGTGGTCCTGCTCGCGGACCCGGCGCCGCACCTGCGAGTACGGGGTCTGCGGCTCGGTGAACACCGGGGTCAGGTCGAGGCCGCGCGCCTTCCAGTGCGCCATCGCCTCGTCCTTGCCCAGCGTCGAGACCTGGCCGATGGCCTCGTCCAGGGTGCGGAACCCGAGCTCCGCCAAGTACTCGCGGACCTCGTGCGCGATGAACTCGAAGAAGTTCACCACGTGGTCGACCTGGCCGGTGTAGCGCTTGCGCAGCTCCGGGTTCTGGGTGGCGACCCCGACCGGGCAGGTGTCGAGGTGGCACACGCGCATCATCACGCAACCCTCGACCACCAGCGGCGCGGTGGCGAAGCCGTACTCCTCGGCACCCAGCAGCGCGGCGACGACCACGTCACGGCCGGTCTTGAAGCCGCCGTCGACCTGGACCGTGATCCGGTCGCGCAGGCCGTTGAGCAGCAATGTCTGCTGCGTCTCGGCCAAGCCGACCTCCCACGGCGTGCCGGCGTGCTTCAGCGACGTCAGCGGCGCCGCACCGGTGCCGCCGTCGTGGCCGGAGATCAGCACCACGTCGGCGTGCGCCTTGGAGACGCCCGCGGCGACGGTGCCGACACCGATCTCGGAGACCAGCTTGACGTGGACCCGGGCGTGCTCGTTGGCGTTCTTCAGGTCGTGGATGAGCTGCGCCAGGTCCTCGATCGAGTAGATGTCGTGGTGTGGCGGCGGGGAGATCAGCCCCACGCCCGGCGTGGAGTGCCGTGTCTTCGCGATCCACGGGTACACCTTGTGCGCGGGCAACTGCCCGCCCTCGCCGGGCTTGGCACCCTGCGCCATCTTGATCTGGATGTCGGTGGCGTTGACCAGGTATTCGCTGGTCACGCCGAACCGGCCGCTGGCGACCTGCTTCACGGCCGAACGACGCTGCGGGTCGTAGAGCCGGTCGACGTCCTCGCCGCCCTCACCGGAGTTGGACTTGCCGCCGATCCGGTTCATCGCGATGGCCAGCGTCTCGTGCGCCTCCGCGGAGATCGCGCCGTAGCTCATGGCTCCGGTGGAGAACCGCTTCATGATCTCCGAGATCGGCTCGACCTCGTCGATGTCGATCGGCGCCCGGCCGCTGTCCAGTTTGAACAGGCCGCGCAGCGTGCCGCCCTCGGCCGCGAGCCGGTCGCACTCCGCCGTGTACTTGCGGAACACGTCGTACTTGCCGGTCTTGGTGGAGTGCTGCAGCAGGAACACCGTCTCCGGGGTGAACAGGTGCAGTTCGCCTTCGCGCCGGTAGGCGTAGTCGCCGCCGATCTCCAGCTTGCGGTGAACCCGCTCGGTCGGGTTGTCCGGGTGGGCCCGGCGGTGCCGCTGCGCGACCTCCTCGGCCAGCACGTCCAGCCCGACGCCGCCGAGCTTCGAGGTGGTGCCCTCGAAGTACTCGTCGACGATCTCGCCGGACAGGCCGACGGCCTCGAAGACCTGGGCGGCGGTGTAGGCGCCGACGGTGGAGATGCCCATCTTGGACATCACCTTCAGCACTCCCTTGACCAGCGCCTGCACGTAGTTGCGGATCGCCACCTTCGCCCGCGTGCCGGTGATCTGGCCGGTGGCGATCATGTCCTCGATGGTCTCGAACGCCAGGTACGGGTTGACCGCTGCGGCGCCGTAGCCGAGCAGCGTGGCGATGTGGTGCACCTCGCGGGCGTCACCGCTCTCCACCACCAGCGCGACCCGCAGCCGTTCCTTGGTGCGCACGAGGTGCTGGTGGACTGCCGAGACCAGCAGCAGCGACGGGATCGGCGCCATCTTGTGGTCGGAGTCGCGGTCGGAAAGCACTAGCACGCGCGCCCCGGCGGCGATCGCCTCGGACGCCTCCTGACGCACCCGCTCGATGGCCTCGGCCAGCGCCTCGCCGCCACCATCCACCTCGTAGAGGCCGGAGAGCACGGCGGAGGCGAAACCGGGCAGGTCACCGTCGTCGTTGACGTGGATGAGCTTGGCCAGCTCGTCGTTGTCGATCACCGGGTTGGGCAGCACGATGTGCCGGCAGGACGCGGCAGAGGGGGCCAGCAGGTTCTGCTCCGGGCCCATCACGCGGGCTACCGAGGTGACGATCTCCTCCCGGATGGCGTCCAACGGCGGGTTCGTGACCTGCGCGAACTGCTGCACGAAGTAGTCGTAGAGCATCCGCGAGCGCTGCGACATCGGCGCCGTCGGTGTGTCCGAGCCCATCGAGCCCAGCGGCTCGCCGCCGCCGGTGGCCATCGGCGCCAGCAGCAGGCTGAGCTCCTCCTCGGTGTAGCCAAAGGACAGCTGGCGGCGCACCACCGACTCGTGGGTGTGCACCACGTGCTCGCGGTCCGGCAGCTCGTCGAGGTTGAGCAGCCCGGAGTGCAGCCACTCGTCGTAGGCGTGCTCCCCGGCGAGACCGGCCTTGACCTCCTCGTCATCGACGATGCGGCCCTGCGCGGTGTCGATCAGGAACATCCGGCCCGGCTGCAGCCGGCCCTTGGCCACCACCTCTTCGGGCTTGAGGCTGAGCACGCCGGTCTCGCTGGCCAGCACCACCCTGTCGTCGGCGGTCCGCCACCAGCGGGCCGGGCGCAGGCCGTTGCGGTCCAGCACCGCGCCGACCAGCGTGCCGTCGGTGAAGGTGACGCACGCCGGGCCGTCCCACGGCTCCATCAGGCTGGCGTGGAACTGGTAGAAGGCCTTGCGCTTGGGGTCCATCTCGGCGTGGTTCTCCCACGCCTCCGGCACCATCATCAGCACCGCGTGCGGCAGGCTGCGGCCGCCCAGGTGCAGCAGTTCCAGCACCTCATCGAAGGAGGCGGAGTCCGAGCCGTCGCCGGTGCAGACCGGGTACAGCCGGGAGAGGTCGCCCGGGATCAGGTCGGAGGCAAGCAACGCCTCGCGGGCCCGCATCCGGTTGCGGTTGCCGCGGATCGTGTTGATCTCGCCGTTGTGCGCGACGTAGCGGAACGGGTGCGCCAGCGGCCAAGACGGGAAGGTGTTCGTGGAGAACCTGCTGTGCACCAGCGCAATCGCGCTGACCAGCCGCTCGTCGGTTAAATCCGGGAAGAAGGCGGGCACCTGCCCGGTGGTCAGCATGCCCTTGTAGACCAGGGTGCGGCTGGACAGTGACGGGAAGTACAGCTCCAGCCCTTCCCGTGCGGCCTCCCGCTCGGCGCGCTTGCGCAGGCAGAACGCCAGCCGATCCAGCTCGACGCCAGCCTCGTCGTGGTACCCGGCGACCAGCAGGATCGCGAAGTGCGGCATGCACTTCACGGCGGTGGTTCCAACGCCGGCCCGCTCCGGGGTCACCGGCACGTCCCGCCAGCCCAGCACCCGCAGGTTCTCCTCGGCGGCGACCCGCGCCACCAGCTCCTCGGCCTGACGACGCTGCTCGGCGTCGGTGGGCAGGAAGGCCATACCGGCCGCGTAGCGGTTCTGGCCGGCCTCGTCGGGCTCCGGCAGCTCGACACCGGCCTCGGCGCGCAGCAGCTCGTCCGGCAGCTGCAGCAGGATGCCAGCTCCGTCGCCGCTGGTCGGTTCGGCACCGGCAGCACCCCTGTGCTCCAGGTTCGCGAGCGCGGTCAGCGCGTCGGCGACGATGCCGTGGGAACGGCGGCCGCGGATGTCGACGACCATGGCGACACCGCAGGAATCCTGTTCCGCAGCCGGGTCGTACAACCCCTGGGCTGCTGGGACGGCGGAGAAGACCACTGCGCAGACCTCCCTCGTCATTTCTCGTGCTGGAAGCCCACGATCAATCGCTGACCTGACTTCATGACTTCTGAGCACGGGACGACGCTGGCCCGCAGACTGGCTACCGGTGACACGACAGATGTTTTCGGGCTTCCTAAAGCCCGCTCGTAACCGGAGCGTTTAAAGAACTTTAACAGCCGCGATACCCGAAAGCAGGATTCTGGACGTGATGCTGACCATCTTGTAGTAACGCACCCGGTTGGGTTACCGCACCTGCGGACGCGCGTCGTCGAACACAGTTCGTCGTCAAATTTAGCCGCTGGGTCGCACCCTGGGTAGCCCCCGTTTGGCAGCCTGGGCAGCCCCCGTGTGGCAGGCCACTTCCGCGCGGCGCGGACGGCCGATCTTCTGCTGATATCTTTCCAGCTCAGAGTGCCCCGCTACGGGTGCTCGCGGGACGCCAGCGCCAAGCGAAACCGGTGTGAACCCGGTGCTGTGCCGCAACTGCGATGGCCCGCTTCGGGCGGGCACGAGCCAGGTCGCCTTGCGCGTGGCGTCGATGTCCGCCACCCCCGGTGCAGGGGTGCGGCGTCGGCTGCCCGGCCACGCCTGCCCCACCGCACCGGCCGAACGTAGGGAAGACATGACCGGGTTCCGCCGACTCGCCGCCCTGCTGCTCGCGATGCTCGCCCTGCTCGCCGGGGTCACCGCGTGCGCCACCCGCCCCCGCTCCGATGCTCCCGCCCCGGCCGATGACCCGGCCTCTGCTTTCCCGGTCAAGGTCGAGCTGCCCGGCGCGCCGCCGGTGACTCTCCCACAGCAGCCGAAGCGGATCATCTCGCTGTCGCCGACGGCCACCGAGACGCTGTACGCGATCGGCGCCGGCGACCAGGTCATCGCGGTGGACCAGTACTCCAACTTCCCGGCGCAGGCGCCGCGCACCGACCTCTCCGGCTTCACCGCGGACGCGGCGGCCGTCGGCGCGCACACCCCCGACCTGGTCATCGCCCCGGACAACGCAGCGAAGCTGGCGGAGGGGCTGAAGGTGGTCAACGTGCCCACACTGCTCACCCCGTCGGCGGCGACGCTGGAGGACGCCTACAAGCAGATCGAGGTCCTCGGGCAGGCCACCGGGCACACCAAGCAGGCCGCGCAGCTGGTCGACCGGATGCGCTCGCAGATCGACGAGATCGTCCGCAACACCCCGCGCCCGCCGCAGCCGTTGAGGTACTTCCACGAGGTCAGCCCGGACTACTACACCGCGACCTCGCAGAGCTTCGTCGGCAGCGTCTACGGCCTGTTCGGGCTGCACAACATCGCCGACCCGGCAGGCGGGAAGTTCCCGCAGCTGTCCGAGGAGCACATCGTGCAGGCCAACCCGAACCTGATCTTCGTCGCGGACACCAAGTGCTGCAAGGTCAACGCGGCGGCGGTGGCGGCCCGGCCCGGCTGGAACACCCTTGACGCGGTCCAGCACGGCCGCATCATCGAACTCGACGACGACATCGCCGGCCGGTGGGGCCCGCGGGTGGTGGACTTGGTTCGCGCGATCGGCGACAGCGTCGCGAAGGCGCAGCACGGGTGACCGAAGCGCTCAGCCCGGGCCGCGCGCCTCTGAGGCAGACCAAGCTGCACCCGCGCCACCTGCTGCTCGCGTTGGTGGTGCTGCTGGCGAGCATCCTGCTGTCGGTGCTGCTCGGCGCCGCCGAACTGGGCTGGCAGCGGGTGCTCGGGGAGATCGTCGCGCAGCTGACCGGCGGCATGTCGCCGCTGTCCGAGCGGGAGGCGGCGATCCTGTGGCAGCTGCGGGTGCCCCGGGTAGTGCTCGGCGTGCTGGTCGGGGCCGCGCTGGCGGTGTCCGGCGCGGCCTTCCAGGGCGTGTTCCGCAACCCGCTGGCCGACCCGTACCTGCTGGGCGCCGCGTCCGGGGCCGGGTTGGGCGCCACCCTGGTGATCACCACCGCGCCGTCGGTCCCGGTGCAGCTCGCGGCGTTCGCCGGCGCGCTCGGCGGCGTGGGCCTGACCTGGCTGGTCGGCCGCTCCGCCGGCCGGGACATCGCGACGCTCGTGCTGGCCGGGGTCGCGGTCGGGGCGTTCCTCACCGCCGGGCAGACGTTCGCGCAGCAGCTGCGCGTGGAGACGCTGGAGCAGGTTTACATGTGGATCCTGGGGCGGCTGACCACCACCGGCTGGCGGGAAGTGCTGGTCGTGCTGCCCTACCTGGCGATCTCGGCGGTCGTGCTCTGCACCTGCGCGCGGCTGCTGGACCTGCTGGGCACCGGCGATGAGGAGGTGGCCGCGCTGGGCGTGCGCCCGGGGCGGGTGCGGCTGCTGGTGCTCGCGGCCGCGTCGCTGGCCACCGCCGCGGCGGTGTCGGTGGCCGGGCTGATCGGGTTCGTCGGCCTCGTAGTGCCGCACCTGGTGCGGCTGGCGGTCGGCGGCAGCTTCCGGATCATCGTGCCGCTGTCGCTGCTGTTCGGCGGGGCGTTCCTGGTCTTCGCGGACATGCTCGCCCGAACCGTGCTGGCCCCGGCCGAGATCCCGATCGGCGTGATCACGGCGTTCACCGGCGCACCGTTCTTCGCGGTCCTGCTGCACCGGAGGCGCGCATGAGCACCCTGGAGGTGCATGAGCTGTCGGCCGGATATCGCCGCAGCACGGTGCTTTCCGACGTTTCGACCACTGTGGACAACGGCGGCTGGCTGGGCATCATCGGGCCCAACGGGTCGGGCAAGTCGACGCTGTTGAAGGCCGTCGCGGGACTGGTGCGGCACCACGGTCGGGTGCTGGTCGACGGCCGCCCGCTGGCCTCGCTGCGCCGCCGCGAACGCGCCCAGGCGGTCGGCTACGCGCCGCAGATCCCCCAGCTGCCGATCGGCCTGACGGTCACCGACTACGTTCTGCTCGGACGCACCCCGCATCTGGGCCTGCTTGGCCGGGAAGGGCCCGCGGACCTGGACGTGGTCGGTTCCCTGCTGGAGCGGCTGGACCTGACGCGTCTCGCAGACCGAGCCCTGTCGACGCTGTCTGGCGGCGAACGCCAACGGGCCGTGCTGGCCCGAGCCCTCGCCCAACGGGCCGGTGTCCTGCTGCTCGACGAGCCGACCACGGGCCTGGACGTCGGACACGCCCAGGCCCTGCTCGACCTGGTCGACGAACTGCGCCGGGAGCTGGGCACGACGGTGGTCATGACGCTGCACGACCTGACCCTCGCGGCCCAGTACGCCGAGCGCCTGCTCCTCCTCGACGAGGGCCGCGTGGTGGCCGAGGGGACCCCGACGGAGGTCCTGACCCCCACGGCCCTGGCGGAGCGCTACACGGCCCGGGTCGCGGTCCTGCACACCGCCGACGGCTCCCCGGTCATCGCCCCGATCCGCGCGTGACGGGCGCCCATCACGCCAAACATCTTCTCGATTGACAGACGAAAAGCTGCCCCTCATATCCCGCGCGGCTTCGAGGCCTTCCTCCGAGCGTTCCCGTCACTGGAATTGATCGGTAGCCCTCCGGTCGCGGGCGAAGCGGGTCAGTCCTTCGCATCCTTGGCGCCGTCGGCGCTTCGTGCTTGCGCGCGCTCGTCATCCGGGCCGTCGTCCTTGCCCTCCGGGCCGTCGTCCTTGCCCTCCGGGCCGTCGTCCTTGCCTGCGTCGGCGTCGGTCGTCGCCGTCGGCTCCTCGGCATTCGCCTGCTCCGGCGTCGCGGCGGCGTCGTCATCGCCGGGCATCGGCTTGCCTCGCAGCAGCTCGGGGTCCTCGCGCTTGCCCCGCACCAGCACTAGGTACAGGACCGCGAGGGCGAAGACGATCAGGGAGGTGAAGACGTTGATTCGGATGCCGAGGATGTGCGTGGCGTCATCGGCGCGCATCATCTCGATCCACAGCCGGCCCGCCGTGTAGCCCGCGACGTAGAGCGCGAACACTCGGCCGTGGCCCATCCGGAACTTGCGGTCCGCCCAGATGACCAGGAGGAAGACACCGAGGTTCCACAGCAGCTCGTACAGGAATGTGGGGTGCACGACCGTGATCGGCGTGCTGTCCATCGCCACACCGGTGATGGGGTCCGCGAGCCCGGTCGCCGGGTCGATGCGCCGGTAGATCTCCAGGCCCCAGGGCAGGTCCGTCGGCGCGCCGTAGAGCTCCTGGTTGAACCAGTTACCGAGGCGGCCGATCGCCTGCGCCAGGATGATGCCGGGCGCGACGGCGTCGGCGAACGCGGACAGCGGCACGCCCCGGCGGCGGCAGCCGATCCAGGCGCCGACCGCGCCGAGCGCCACCGCGCCCCAGATGCCCAGGCCGCCTTCCCACACCTTGAGGGCGTCCAGCGGGTTGCGGTCCGGCCCGAAGTACTTGTACCAGTCGGTCGCGACGTGGTAGAGCCGACCGCCGACCAGCCCGAAGGGCACCGCGAACACCGCGATGTCGATGACCGTGCCCTCGCGTCCGCCGCGCGCCAGCCAGCGGCGGCTACCGATCCAGACGGCCGCGATGATGCCGGCAATGATGCACAGCGCGTAGGCGCGCAGCGGGATGGGGCCGATGAACCAAACCCCCTGCGGCGGGCTGGGGATGTTGGCCAGGAACGGACTCGCCAAGGCTGCAACCGGGGCACTCACGCCGCTAACCGTATCGGTCGCTCGACGAAAGGTGAGCACCACCCGGTCGTCTCAACGAGGTGAAGGTCCGTTCGCTCCACGGGGGAGCGAACGGACCGTTCACACCAGTCCCAAACTGCTCGGTGTTCCCGACGAACGCTCGCCAGATCAGCGCGACCGGACGCCGCAAGCGAGCTCCGCGGCGAGTTCACGGACACCCGCCGGTCCGTCCTGTTCGGCGCGGGTGACGAAGGCGGAGCCGACGATGACGCCGTCGGCGAAGCCCGCCACCTCGGCGACCTGCTCGCCGGAGCGCACCCCGAGCCCGACGCCGATCGGCAGGTCGGTGTGCGCGCGGGTGCGCTGCACCAGTCCGGCCGCGGCAGCGCCGACGCTCTCACGCGCACCCGTCACGCCCATCACGGATGTGGCGTAGACGAAGCCGCTGGTCGCCTTGGCGGTCAGCGCCAGCCGCTCCTCCGTCGACGACGGGGCGACCAGGAAGATCCGGTCCAGGCCGTGCGCGTCGGTCGCGGCGATCCAGTCCTCGCCCTCGTCCGGGATCAGGTCCGGCGTGATCACGCCGAGCCCGCCGGCCGCCTTGAGATCGCGGGCGAACGCGTCCGGGCCGTAGTGGTGCACCGGGTTCCAGTAGGTCATCACCACGGCGTGCCCACCTGCGTCGGCGATCGAGGACACCACGTCGAAGGCGTCCCGCAGCCGGAAGCCGGCGCGCAGCGCCTTGTCGCTGGCCGCCTGGATCGTGGGCCCGTCCATCACCGGGTCGGAGAACGGGATGCCGACCTCGACGATGTCGCAACCGCTCGAGCCGTCGGTACCGGTCAGCATCGCCGAGAACAGTTCCTTGGACTCCTCGACGGTCGGGAACCCGGCCGGCAAGTAGCCGATCAGGGCCGCCCGCTGCTCTTCCCGGCAGGCCTGGAAAACCTCGCGCAGGTTCACCGCGACTCCTCCTTGGTCTCGTCGACGAGCCCGAAGTACTTCGCCGCGGTGTCCATGTCCTTGTCGCCCCGACCGGACAGGTTGACCAGGATGATCGCATCTGGGCCGAGCTCCTGGCCGAGCTTGATCGCGCCGGCCAGCGCGTGCGCCGACTCGATGGCCGGGATGATGCCCTCGGTGCGCGACAGCAGCCGGAACGCCTGCATGGCCTCGTCGTCGGTGATCGAGCGGTACTCGGCGCGCCCGATGTCCTTGAGGTAGGAGTGCTCGGGCCCCACGCCCGGGTAGTCCAGCCCGGCGGAGATCGAGTAGGCCTCGATGACCTGGCCGTCGTCGTCCTGCAGCAGGTACGAGCGGGCCCCGTGCAGCGTGCCGGGGGTGCCCTCGCAGAGGGTGGCGCCGTGTTCGCCGGAGGAGATGCCGTGCCCGCCGGGTTCGAAGCCGACCAGCCGCACGCCCGGGTCGTCGATGAAGCCGTGGAAGATGCCGATGGCGTTGGAGCCGCCGCCGACGCAGGCCGCGACCACGTCGGGCAGCCGACCGGCCAGTTCGAGCACCTGCCGGCGGGCCTCGTCGCCGATGACCTTGTGGAAGTTGCGCACCATCATCGGGAACGGGTGCGAGCCGGCGGCGGTACCCAGCAGGTAGTGGGTGTGGTCGACGTTGGTGACCCAGTCGCGCAGCGCCTCGTTGATGGCGTCCTTGAGGGTCGCCGAGCCGCTGCTGACCGGGATGACCTCGGCGCCCAGCAGCCGCATCCGGGCGACGTTGAGGGCCTGCCGCTCGGTGTCCACCTTGCCCATGTAGATGACGCATTCGAGGTCGAGCAGCGCGCAGGCCGTCGCGGTGGCGACGCCGTGCTGCCCGGCGCCGGTCTCGGCGATGACCCGGCGCTTGCCCATCCGCTTGACCAGCAGCGCCTGACCCAGCACGTTGTTGATCTTGTGCGAGCCGGTGTGGTTGAGGTCCTCGCGCTTGAGCAGGATGCGTGCGCCGCCGGCGTGCTCGGCGAACCGCTTCGCCTCGGTCAGCAGGGACGGCCGCCCGGCGTAGTTGCGCAGCAGGTCGTCGAGTTCGGCGAGGTACTGCGGGTCGCCCTGCGCCTTGGCGTACTCGGCGGCGAGCTCGTCCTGGGCGGCGATCAGCGCCTCGGGCATGAACCGGCCGCCGTAGACCCCGAAGTGCCCGCGCTCGTCCGGGTCGTGTCCCTCCGGCACGGGCTTGCCCGGGCGGTGGGCGCGCGCGGTCTCTGCGCCTACGGTCATTGCCTTACCTCCTGTGCCTCGCTGGCCCCTGAACCCGTGGAACCGGTCCGACTACCGGCTCGGCCGCGGGCACGCGGGATGCGACCCGGCGGTCACCAGCTGGGTGACGGCCGTCTTGGGATTGTCGCTGGTCACCAAACCCTCGCCGACCAGCACCGCATCTGCACCGGACCCCGCGTAGGCCATCAGGTCGCTCGGCCCGCGGACCCCGGACTCGGCGATCTTGAGGATCTCCTGGGGCAGTCCCGGAGCGATCCGGCCGAACACGTCGCGGTCGACTTCGAGCGTATGCAGGTTGCGCGCGTTGATGCCAATTACTTTCGCACCGGCCTCCAGCGCACGGTCGGCTTCCTCGGCGGTGTGCACCTCGACGAGCGCGGTCATGCCCAGGGACTCGACTCGGTCAAGCAGCGCTTCCAGCGCGTTCTGCGCCAGGGCCGCCACGATGAGCAGCACCATGTCCGCGCCGTGCGCCCGGGCCTCGTGCACCTGGTACGGGCTGACGATGAAGTCCTTGCGCAGCAGGGGCGTGTTGACCCTGGCGCGGACCGCGTCGAAGTCGGCCAGCGAGCCGCCGAAGCGGCGCTGCTCGGTGAGCACGCTGATCACGCGCGCACCGGCGGCGGCATAGTCGGCGGCGAGATCGGCCGGCTCGCCGATCTCGGCCAGCTCGCCCTTGGACGGGCTGCGTCGCTTCACCTCCG
Organism: Saccharopolyspora sp. NPDC000995; assembly: GCF_053599315.1. NCBI lineage: Bacteria > Bacillati > Actinomycetota > Actinomycetes > Pseudonocardiales > Pseudonocardiaceae > Saccharopolyspora > Saccharopolyspora sp. NPDC000995. The sequence goes on along the minus strand of NZ_JBSFLZ010000009.1, from coordinate 36,198 downwards.
CGATGACGCCCACGCCCGGCGCCCGCAGCGCGGCAAGCACGTCGTGCGGCGGCGCCGCGGCAGCTGACAACTGCTTGATCTCGTCGAAGGGGATCGCGGATTCGCGAACTGCAAGATCTTCGCGAACGCCTTCGATGATGGATTCCAGAACGGTCACGCGAACACCTCGCCGGCCGTGCCCCGAACACTCGCCTTCACGTCGGTCCGCAAACAACTGGATGCGCAGATGAACTCATTGCGCTCGATCACGACACTCCCCTTCCCGCCGTGCCGTCGCATGGCCGATGCTAAACCTCACCGGCCATGGGTCCCACCAAGGGGGTGGCCCAACGTCCCTGCACAACAAGGACCTTCGGCCCTGACGAATGGTCGGGCACCCGTTCGGAACCGTCCCGAACTGGCTTTTCCACCCTTCGATGAATTTGAAATATTTTCAACGATCCTGGTTGTCAGTTGGATCGCGCCCGTCGTCCAAGTCGTTCCACATCTGGCGGTCCGGATCGTGGGATTTCTGCTTCGCGGCCCCCGGGGCCGAATATTTCGCACCCATCGCAGGCATTCTGCCCGCGCGCAACGCCACCAGCAGCCCGGCGACGAACAGCAGCAGCGCGCCCGCAGCCATCAGCAGCGGCCCGTACGGCCGACTGAGCAGCTCACCGATCGGCGTGCTGCCCGGCGGCACGTCATCGGGCTTCCCGGCCGCGAACCAGCCGGAGGTGTAGAGCTGGACCGCCCGCCAGGCCAGCACGCCGCCCGCGACCGCGATGAGGACGCCCACCACGCGCCTGAAAAACCCGGCGGTCGCCAGCACCGCCGCGACGGCGGCGAGTGCCGCGAGCGCCATCGGCACCAGCTCCGGGCGCAGGTCCTCGCCGGTGAACCCGCCCGTGACCTCGGTGCCCAACGGCGTGCGGTAGCGCTGGCCGACCCAGGTGAGCGCGCTGGCGCCCCACAGCAATCCGGCTGCGACCAGCGCCAGCAGCACCACCGACCACAGCAGCCCCTTCGACCGCGCGGGCGGCGCAGTTGTCTCAGATCCCGGCTCGCTGGTCAACCCGTTCCCCCGTCGCCTGATCGCTGGTCGGCCGCGCCAGCGTCTCCGCCGTCGCCACCGCGTTGAGCACCGCGCGCGCCTTGTTCAGGCACTCCTGGTCCTCGGCCACCGGGTCGGAGTCGGCCACGATGCCGCCGCCGGCCTGCACGTACGCGGTGCCATCGCGCACCAGCGCGGTGCGGATCGCGATCGCGGTGTCGGCGTCGCCAGCGAAATCCAGGTAGCCCACGACGCCGCCGTACTGGGCGCGCCGGGTCGGTTCCAGCTCCTCGATCAGCTCCAGCGCGCGCGGCTTCGGCGCGCCGGAGAGCGTGCCCGCCGGGAAGCACGCGGCGATCGCGTCGAACGCCGTCCGCCCTTCGGCGAGCTGCCCGGTCACGGTGGACACGATGTGCATGACGTGGCTGTAGCGCTCAATGCGGAAGAAGTCGACGACGTGCACCGAACCCGGCTTGCAGACCCGGCCCAGGTCGTTGCGGCCGAGGTCGACGAGCATCAGGTGCTCGGCGCGCTCCTTGTCGTCGTTGATGAGCTCCTTCTCCAGCAGCGCGTCCTCGTCCTCGTCGGCACCCCGCCAGCGGGTCCCGGCGATCGGGTGCGTGGTCGCCTGCCCGTCGCGCACCGTGACCAGCGATTCGGGGCTGGAGCCGACGATGTCGAACGCCGTGCCGCCCCCCGGTGCCTCCAGCCGCAGCAGGTACATGTACGGGCTGGGGTTCGTCGTGCGCAGGACCCGGTAGATGTCGAGGGCGTCCGCGCTGGTCGTCATCTCGAACCGCTGCGAGACCACGACCTGGAACGCCTCGCCGTCCCGGATCGCCTCCTTGGCCTTCTCCACCGCTGCGTAGTGCTCGTCGGGCTGGCGCCGCCGGACGAACTGCGGGCTCGGCCGGGAGAACGAGGCGATCGTGGGCGCGGCCGGGGTGCACAGCCGCTCGGTCATCTCGTCCAGCCGGCGCACCGCGTCGTCGTAGGCCGCGTCCACCCGCTCCGGGCAGTCGTCCCAGTTCACCGCGTTGGCGATGAGCGTGATGGTGCCCTCGTGGTGGTCCAGCGCGGCGAGGTCGGTGGCCAGCAGCATCACCATCTCGGGTATCTGCAGGTCGTCCTCGGTGAGGTTCGGCAGCCGCTCCAGTCGGCGGACCGCGTCGTAGCCGAGGTAGCCGACCATGCCGCCGGTCAGCGGCGGCAGCCCGGGTAGTGGATCGGTGCGCAGCAGCCGGACGGTCTCGCGCAGCGCCTGCAGCGGATCGCCGCCCTCCGGCAGCCCCGTCGGCGGCTTGCCCGTCCAGTGCGCTTGGCCGTCGCGGACGGTCAGCGCGGCGGCGCAGTGCGCACCCACGAAGGACCATCGCGACCAGGAGCGACCGTTTTCGGCGGACTCGAAGAGGAACGTTCCGGGGCGGTCCCCGGCGAGCTTGCGGTACACCCCCAGCGGGGTCTCGCCGTCCGCGAGCAACCGCCGCACCACCGGGATCACCCGGCGGTCCGCCGCCAGGGCGCGGAACTCCTCGCGTCCAGGGCTGATAGTGCCGATTTCACCGTCGCCGACCATGTCGTCATTGTGCCGCCCACCCGTTCTGGTCCGCGCGGGACCTCCTCACCGTTTTGCTCCCGGGCCACGGCGGCGGCCAGGATGGGCGGGTGAGCAGTGGAATCGACCAGAGCGGAACCGAGCCGAAGCGCCGCGGGCGGCGGCGCGGCGGAGCCGACACCAGGGCAGCGCTGCTCGCGGCGGCGCGCGAGGTGTTCACCGAGCAGGGCTACGACTCGGCGACGGTGCGCGCCATCGCGGGCCGGGCCGGGGTCGATCCGGCGATGGTCAACCACTGGTTCGGCGGCAAGGACGGGCTGTTCACCGCGGCGGTGCACATCCCGATCAACCCGGCCGAAGTGGTGCCGGAGCTGCTGGCGGGCGATCTGGAGCAGCTGGCCGAGCGGTTGCTGCGCCGGTTCCTGACCGTGTGGGACAACGCGGAGGGCGGCCAGTTCGCGGCCCTGGTCCGCAGCATCGCGGCCAACGAGAACGCGGTGGCGATGCTCCGGGAGTTCATCCAGAACGTGATGTTCAACCGGCTGATCAAGGTTCTGGGCGTGGACCAGCCGGAGCTGCGCGCGGCGCTGTGCGGGTCGCAGATCATCGGGCTGGGAATGGCCCGCTACGTCGTCCACCTGGAGCCGCTGGCCTCGGCCGACCACGACACCGTCGTGTCAGCGATCGGCCCCAACCTCCAGCGCTACCTCACCGGCGACATCTCCGGCCGGTGACCGTCAGCCTTCCGCTTCGAGCAGCGCGTCCGCGTCGAAGCAGGTGTGGTCGCCGGTGTGGCAGGCCGCGCCTTCCTGGTCGACGACCAGCAGGATCGTGTCGCCGTCGCAGTCCAGGCGGACCTCGTGCACGTACTGGGTGTGGCCGGAGGTCTCGCCCTTGATCCAGTACTGCTGCCGGCTGCGGGAGTAGTAAGTGCCGCGGCGGGTGGTGAGGGTGCGGTGCAGGGCCTCGTCGTCCATCCACGCCATCATCAGCACCTCGCCGGTGCCGCGCTGCTGCGCGACCGCCGCGACGAGCCCGTCCGGGTTGCGCTTGAGCCGGGCCGCGATCGCCGGGTCCAGACTGCTCATCGAACCGTGATCCCTTCCGCCCGCATGGCGTCCTTGACCTCGCCGATCCGCAGCGCTGCGAAGTGGAACACGCTGGCGGCCAGCACCGCGTCGGCCCCGGCCCGCACCGCGGGGGCGAAGTGCTCGACGGCGCCGGCCCCACCGCTGGCGATCAGTGGCACGTCGACGACCTCGCGCACCGCGTGAATCATCTCCAGGTCGAAACCGGCCTTGGTGCCGTCGGCGTCCATCGAGTTCAGCAGGATCTCGCCGACGCCGAGCTGCTGGCCCTTCGCGGCCCACTCCACGGCGCAGATCCCGGTGCCGCGCCGACCGCCGTGCGTGGTGACCTCGTAGCCGGACGGCGTCGGCTGGCCGCCTTCGGGCACGCGCCGCGCGTCGACGGACAGCACGATGCACTGGGCGCCGTAGCGCTGCGAGGCCTCGCTGAGCAGCTCGGGCCGGGCGATCGCCGCCGTGTTCAGGCTGACCTTGTCCGCCCCGGCGCGCAGCAGCCGGTCGATGTCGTCGGTGCTGCGCACGCCGCCGCCGACGGTCAACGGGATGAACACCTGCTCGGCGGTGCGGCGGACCACGTCGAAGGTGGTCTCCCGGTCCGCCGAGGACGCCGTGACGTCGAGGAAGGTGAGCTCATCGGCGCCTTCCGCGTCGTATGCGCGGGCGAGCTCCACCGGATCGCCGGCGTCCCTGAGGTTAGTGAAGTTGACACCTTTGACGACCCGACCCTGATCGACGTCCAGGCAGGGGATCACACGCACCGCAACGGCCATGTCTCCAGGGTAGAGACATCACCGTGCGGTGCGGTGCCCCGGGCTGTCCGGGCGCTCAGCGCACGGCGGCGAGGGCCTCTTCGAGCGTGAAGTTCTGGGCGTAGAGCGCCTTTCCGACGATCGAGCCCTCCAGGCCGACCGGCGCGAGCTTCGACAGCTCCACCAAGTCGTCCACACTGGACACACCGCCGGAGGCGATCACCGGAGCTTCGGTACGGGCGCAGACCTCGCGCAACAGCGCGATGTTCGGCCCCTGCAGCGTGCCGTCCTTGCTGACGTCGGTTACCACGTAGCGGCGGCAACCGGCGGCGTCCAGCCGGGCCAGCACCTCCCACAGGTCGCCGCCGTCCTTGGTCCAGCCGCGCGCGGCCAGCCGGTGGCCCTGCTCAGTGATCCGCACGTCCAGCCCGACCGCGACCCGCTCGCCGTACTCGGCGACCACCCGGTCCGCCCACTCCGGGTTCTCCAGCGCGGCGGTGCCGAGATTCACCCGCGCGCAGCCGGTGGCCAACGCGGCCTCCAGCGAGGCGTCGCCGCGGATGCCGCCGGAGAGCTCCACCTGCACGTCGAGCTTGTCGGTCACCTCGGCCAGCAGCGCCCGGTTCGAGCCCCGGCCGAACGCGGCGTCCAGGTCGACCAGATGGATCCACTCCGCCCCCGCGCGCTGCCAGGCCAGCGCGGCCTCCAGCGGGTCTCCGTAGGAGGTTTCGGTACCGGCGGCGCCCTGCACGAGGCGGACTGCCTGACCGTCGGCAACGTCAACAGCGGGAAGTAGCGTGAAAGTCACGCCCCAACCCTACGACGCCGCACCTGCCCTGCTCAGCGGCGGGTGCGGTCGCCTCGGGTCACGGCGACGACGGGCACCGCAAGCACGATCAGCACCAGCAGCAGCACCGCCCACAGCGGCACCCCCGCCTGCAGCAGGTAGGGCGCGCCGAGACCTGCGATCATCCCCAACGCAAGGACCAGGGCGATCACCCGGACCGCTCGCGGCCCCAGCAGGCCGCACCGCCGCGTCACAGGCTGTCCAGCCAGTTCCGCAGCAGCCGGGCGCCCGCCTCCCCGGACTTTTCCGGGTGGAACTGGGTCGCCATCAGCGGCCCGTTCTCCACTGCGGCGACGAATGGTTCGCCGTGCTCGGCCCAGGTCACCAGCGGCGGCGCGATCGCCTCCGACGGCGGCAGCTGCCACTTGCGGACGCCGAAGGAGTGCACGAAGTAGAACCGGGTGCCCGGCTCTATCCCGGCGAACAGGGTGCTGCCCGCTGGCGGCTGCACCTCGTTCCAGCCCATGTGCGGCAAGATGTCGGCCTGCAGCCGCTCGACGGTGCCCGGCCACTGGCCGCAGCCGTTGGCCTGCATGCCGTGCTCGACGCCCTCGTCGAAGAGCACCTGCATGCCGACGCAGATCCCCAGGACCGGGCGGTCGCCGGCCAGCCGGTGGTCGATGATCTTGTCGCCGCCGACGTGGAGCAGGCCCTCCATGCAGGCGGCGAACGCCCCAACGCCGGGAACGACCAGCCCGTCGGCTTCCATCGCTGCACGATGGTCGGCGGTCACCTCTACGTCGGCCCCGACGCGCTGGAGCGCGCGTTCGGCAGAGCGGAGGTTGCCTGATCCGTAGTCCAAGATGACGACTCGTGCCACGGCCTTAAGGCTACCGGGATCGCGCATCAGGCCACGTCGCGGGCGGCACAGGTCACCTCGCCGCAGCGTCCAGGAAGTTCCGCACCGCCGCGCCGATGCCGGTCGGTCCCAGGCCGTGCGCGGCTTCGTGTTCGTCGGCCGTGCCGTAGGCCCGCAGTTCCACCTCGCGCCGGACGCCCAGCGCCAGCACCCGGTGGGGAGTGTCGGCGAGCGCGTCGTTGACCGCGTGTGTCGACGTGCCGCGCAGGTAGGGCTCCACCAGCACGACCTCGGCGGTCGCCGACCGCACCGCTGCGCGCAGCCCGACGGCGTCGAACGGCCGGATGGTGGCGGTGTAGAGCACGGTCATGTCGAGGGCCGCGGTCGCGGCCAGGACCGGGTCGAGCATCGGGCCCACGGCGAGCACCACGCCCCGGCTGCCGCTGCGGATGGTGCGCCAGCCCGGCCCAGTCACCAGCGGCTCGGCGTTGACCCGCTCAGAAAGTCGCAGGTAGGCGAGATCGTCCCCGGGTAGCGCGGACCGCAGCAGCGCTTCGGCCTCGGCCGGGTGGCCGGGAATGTGCACGGTCCAGCCGGGCAGCGTGTCGATCAGCGCGACGTCGCCCGGCGCCATGTGCGTGCGCCCCGAGGACGGGTAGTCGTAGGAGGCTCCGGTGCTGACCACGAGCGCGCCGACGTCCTGGTGGTTGAGGTCCAGCTTGAGCTGCTCGAAGGGCCGCTCGACGAGGAACGGGGCGATCGTGTGCACCACTGCCCGCAGCCCGGTCAGCGCCAGCCCACCGGCCACGCTCACCAGTGCCTGCTCCCGGATGCCTAGGTTGAGCACCCGCTCGGGGTGGCGGGCGGCGGCGTCGGCGAACCGGTCGCCGGAGATCTCGGCGAGCACGAGGGCCACCCGGGGATCGGTGTCGAGCGCTTCGGTGACGGTGTCGACGAATGCCTGCCGCATCGTCGACTCGGTCGCTTCCGCGGCCAGTGCGGTCATGACAGCTCCTCGGTCTCGACCTCGGCGACCACCGCGAGCGGGCGGTCCGGGTGGGTGTCGGTCAGCGCCTGGTGCAATGCCGCGTGGTCGCGGCCGTCGACGGTGTGCGCGGCCCAGCCCTCGCGGGCGAACCGGTCGGCGATGCCACCGGGCCAGCCGGTGCTGGACGAGCGGTTGTCCACCACGACAGTGGTCAGCCTCCCCAGCCCCCAGCGGCCGGCGACCTGGATGGCCTCGTGGTTGCTGCCTTCGTCGAGCTCGGCATCGCCGACGAGGACGACGACGCGCGGCCGGCCGCGGCCTTGCGCCCGCAGGCCGAGCACCACCCCGAGCCCGAGCGGCAGGCCGTGGCCGAGCGAGCCGCTGCCGATCTCGACGCCGGGCACCATCACGCGGTCCGGGTGAAAACCGAGGCGGGAGTCGAACTCGCCGAAGCGGGGGAGTTCCGCCGGGTCCAGGAAGCCCTTGGCCGCCAGCACGGCGTAGAAGGCCATTGGGCCGTGGCCCTTGGAGAGCAGGAAACGGTCGCGGTCGGGATCGTCGAGGCGCCGCGGGTCGACCGACAGGACCTGGTCGTAGAGCACCCACAGCACGTCGAGCGTGGAGGTGGCGGCGAAGGAGTGCTTGTCGTCGCCCGTCATTTCGCTCATCAGCAGCCGGAGATCGGCGTAGCCGAACCCGGCCGGCGGTGCGGTGATCGCCATGCCCACCAGCGTGGTACTTCAAGCACACTGGAAGTCAAGGCCGCAGAAGGGAAAAACCTGAACCATGCTCGAAGTTTCGGCTAACCTGGCGGACGTGTCCAAGCTACCGAAACTGTTGACCATCGGAGAGGTCTCGCACCGCAGTGGGGTCGCCCAGACCGCGCTGCGCTTCTACGAGCAGCGCGGCCTGATCGCCACCACCCGGACCTCCGGGAACCAGCGCCGCTACGACCGCTCGGTGCTGCGCCGGTTGGCGTTCATCCGCTCCGCGCAACGGGTCGGCCTGAGCCTGGAGCAGATCTCCGAGGCGCTGGCGACGCTGCCCGCGGACCACGCTCCGACCAAAGCGGACTGGGCTCGGCTGTCCCGCCGCTGGCGGGACGAGCTGGACGCACGGATCGACGGCCTGCAACGGCTTCGCGACCGCTTGACCGGCTGCATCGGCTGCGGCTGCCTCTCGCTGCGCACCTGCGCCCTGCACAACGCCGACGACAAGCTGGCGGATTTCGGCCCGGGAGCACCCCTGCTCCGCCCCACCTCCGACCGCCGCTGACCGTTGGGTTAACGCAATTTCAATGGAAATCGAAGGTCTCAACTTCCATTGAAATTGCGGTATCAGGAAAGGGCTTCCGGTCAGGCTTCGCCGATCCAGCGGTAGGCCATCTCGGGGCGGCCGACCGCGCCGTAGAGCGGGCGGCGCTCGGCCATGCCCTTGTTTACCAGGTATTCCAGGTACCGGCGGGCGGTCACCCGGGACACCCCGACGGCTTCGCCGACCGCACCCGCCGGCGCTCCCTCGAGGTTGGCGCGCAGCGAGGAGACGACCGCCGCGAGCGTCTCCTCGCCCATGCCCTTCGGTAACGCCGCCCGGTCGACGCCGCGCAGCGACGAGAACGCCCGGTCGATCTCGGCCTGGCTGCTGACTTCCCGATCGTGCCCCAGGCTGGCCCGGAAGCGCGCGTAGTGCTCCAGCTTCTCCCGCATCGCCGCGAACGTGAACGGCTTGAGCAGGTACTGCACCACACCGCTGGAGACCGCGGCCCGGACCACCTTGAGGTCGCGGGCCGAAGTCACCGCGATCACGTCGGCGTTGCTGCCCGCGGTGCGCAGCGCCCGCGCGACCTGCAGCCCGTCCATGTCGGGCAGCCGCAGGTCGAGCAGCACCAGGTCGACCGAGGTGCGTTCGACGAACCGCAGGGCTTCCTGGCCGGTGCGGACCCGGCCGGCCACCCGGAAGCCGGCAACCCGGTTGACATAGGTCTCGTGCGCCTCACCCACCAGCGGGTCGTCTTCGACGACGAGGACCGATATCACCGAGCCACGTCCGATCCGGCGGGCAACAGGACGGTGAACACCGCGCCGCCCTCGTTGTGCACGTCGATGCTGCCGCGGTAGCGGCGCACGCTCTGCCCGACCAGCGCGAGCCCGAGCCCGCGGCCGTCCTCCTTCGTCGACCAACCGCGCTGGAAGACCCGCTGCGCGCTTCCCGGATCGACCCCCGGCCCGTTGTCGGCGACCTGGATCAGCACACCATCCTCAGTGGACCGGATGGTCACCTCCAGACGCGGGCGCGCGCTTTCCATGGTCGCCTCGACGGAGTTGTCGATCAGGTTCCCGAGGATCGTCACCAAGTCCCGGGAGTCGATGTGTCCCACGTCGATGTCGTCGATCTCGGTGTCGGCGCTCAGCACGACCTCCACGCCGCGCTCCCCCGCCTCGGCGCTCTTGCCCAGCAGCACCGCGGCAAGCACCGACTCGCCGACCGCCCCGACCACCCGATCGGTCAGCTGCTGGGCGAGCTGCAGTTCGGCGGTGGCGAACGCGACGGCCTCCTCGGCGCGGCCCAGCTCGATCAGCGACACCACGGTGTGCAGCCGGTTCGCCGACTCGTGGGCCTGGGAGCGCAGCGACTCGGCGAACCCGCGCATCGAGTCCAGCTCGCCGCTCAACGCCTGCAATTCGGTGTGGTCGCGCAGCGTGACCACGGTGCCCAGGTCGCGCTCACCGCTGCGGATCTGCGACACGTTGACCAGCAGCACGTGGTCGTCGGTCAGGTGGACCTCGTCGCGCACCGCCCGCCCCGTCGCAAGAGTCTCCACAAGGGACTGCGGGAGGCCGAGCTCGGACACGTGCTTGCCTTCGGTTTCGACGGGATCCAGCGAGAGCAACACAGCGGCACCATCGTTGCACAAGGTGATCTGCCCGGACGGCGCCACCAGCAGCAATCCCTCGCGCACCGCGTGCAGGATCGCGTCGTGGTACTCGTACATGCGGCTGAGCTCGGCGGGCCGCAGCCCGTGGGTGTGGCGCCGGATACGGGCGCTGACCAGGTACGTCAGCAGCCCGCCGACCAGCAGCGCCCCCACCGCGACCACGACCAGCGCGGTCACCTGATCGCGCAGCTCGGCGGTGAGCATCAGCACCGTGATGCCGTCCGACACCAGTCCGACCAGCCGGTGCGCGTCGTCGTAGACCGGCACCACCGCGCGCACCGACGGGCCGAGCGTGCCGGTGTAGGTCTCGGTGAAAACCTGCCCGGCGACGGCCTGCTCGATGTGCCCGATGAACGGCTGCCCGATGCGCGTCGGGTCCGGGTGCGTGTAGCGGATGCCGGCCGGGGACATGATCGTGATGAAATCGACGCCGGTCTCGGCCCGGACGCGTTCGGCCAGCGGCTGCAGCGTGGCCGTCGGGTCTGGCGCGGTCAGCCCGTCGCGCACCGCGGGCTGCGCGGCCAGGACGCGGGCCACCGTGACGACCTTGTCCGTGGCCTTCTCCTCGTTGCGCTGCCCCGCGTCGTACCACGCCAGCAGGGCTCCGGTGAGCACCACGACGGCCACGACGACCACTTGGAGCACGAACAGCTGGCGGGCCAGGCTCCAGCGTGGCCGGACGCGGCCGAACCAGTTCCGGTCATCGGCGGAAGGCATGACGAACCCATGTCGAAGAGATGAACACAATGAACAGAAGCGTGACGTAGACGATACCTGGCGCAGATAGTCTCATCCGGCCGGACCGTGACCTGGGACACGGCTGGTACGAGTGACCCGGTATCCCAGTAGGAGTGCAACAGTGGCAAGCAAAGACGCTGCGCAGACACACCGTCGGGATCGAACGCATTACCTGTACATCGCGGTGATCGCCGCAGTCGTGGCAGGGATCGCCGTTGGCTTCCTCGCGCCCGACCTCGGCAAGGCCCTCAAGCCGCTGGGTACCGGGTTCGTCAACCTGATCAAGATGATGATCTCGCCGGTCATCTTCTGCACCATCGTGCTCGGCGTGGGCGGCGTGCGGAAGGCCGCCAAGGTCGGCAAGGTCGGCGGCCTCGCGCTGGCCTACTTCATGGTCATGTCCGTGGTGGCGCTGGTCATCGGCCTGCTGGTGGGCAACGTGCTGCACCCCGGCGAGGGCCTGCACATCACCGACTCGCTGCGGGGCCAGGGTGCCCAGCAGGCCGGTGACGGCGCCGAGAGCACCACCGACTTCCTGCTCGGGATCATTCCCCACACCCTCGTTTCCTCGTTGACCGAGGGACAGGTGCTGCAGACGCTGCTGGTCGCGTTGCTGGCCGGTTTCGCGCTGCAGGCGCTGGGCGACAAGGGCGCACCGGTCCTGCGCGGCATCGAGCACATCCAGCGACTGGTGTTCAAGATGCTGGCGATGGTCATGTGGGCGGCGCCGGTCGGCGCGTTCGGTGCGATCGCCGCGGTCGTCGGTGCGACCGGGGTGCAGGCGCTCAAGGGCCTGGCCGTGATCATGCTGGGCTTCTACACGACCTGCCTGCTGTTCGTGTTCCTGGTGCTGGGCCCGGTCCTGTGGACGTTCGCGCGGGTCAACATCTTCTCGCTGCTGCGCTACCTGGGACGCGAGTTCCTGCTGATCGTGTCCACCTCGTCGTCGGAGGCGGCGCTGCCGCGGCTGATCGCGAAGATGGAGCACCTCGGGGTGAGCAAGCCGGTGGTGGGCATCACGGTGCCGACCGGCTATTCGTTCAACCTGGACGGCACCATGATCTACCTGACCATGGCGTCGCTGTTCATCGCGAGCGCGATGGGTGACCCGCTGGCGCTGGGCGAGCAGGTCGGTCTGCTGCTGTTCATGATGGTCGCCTCGAAGGGCGCGGCGGGCGTCAGCGGCGCCGGGCTGGCCACCCTGGCCGGCGGGCTGCAGTCGCACCGGCCGGAACTGCTGGACGGTGTCGGCCTGATCGTGGGCATCGACCGGTTCATGTCCGAGGCGCGGGCGCTGACCAACTTCGCGGGCAACGCGGTCGCGACCGTCCTCATCGGCGCGTGGACGAAGGAGATCGACCGCGACCAGATGAAGCAGGTGTTCGCGGGCGAGAGCCCGTTCAACGAGCAGTCCTTCGTCGACGATGGCCACGGCGGCGCCACCACGGCCGACGAAGAACCCGAGAAGTCCCCAGTCGCAGCGAAGAGCTGACGCTCCGCAGAAGGGCCCGGTCCTCTCGGCGGGTTCTAGCGATCCCCGCAACACCCTGGATTTCAGGGAGTTGCGGGGATCGTGGTTTCTGGAGAGTTGAGGGCGAGGTTCTTCGAGGCCCTGGAGCGGGAGGACGGCAGTATCTCGGTTGCCGCTCGGGCAGTTGGGGTAAACCGCGCGACGGCGTTCGGGTGGGCGCGCAAGGCCGGTGTCCGTGGTCGTGGGAAGACGGGCACGGCTGGGCATCCGGGTCGGGCGGAGTACGACAGGTTGCGCGCGGGCGGAATGCGGCGGCGGGACGCCGCGGCGCAGGCCGGGGTCCACGAACGCACTGCCAAGGACTGGGACCGCGTTTCGCCTGATCAATCTCGTGGATCGACGATCATGCATTGCGCATATCGGTGTGCATCGCCGGGCCGTGCGTGTTTTCGGGTGCTGTAGCGCCCGAGAACACGCACAGCACCTGACCGGCGGGGTCAGCCGGTGAGGCCCGGTGCGCCGTTCTCGACGCGGCCGGTTGCGCGACGCCGGAACGACTTGTCCTGGGCGGCCGTCACCTCGACGTCGTACCAGCCCTGGTCCGTCGGCCACGCCATGGTCTCCGCGCCACCGGCGGCGAGCCGGACCTCGCGCTGCTCACCGGCAGCGTAGCCCAGGGACCGCAGGCGCAGCGTGACGGCCTCGCCGCCGTTGTTGCGCAGTTCCAGCGCCAGCCCGCCGGAACGGGCGTCGGGGTTCGTCCGCACGTCGATGCCCGCCGCCTTGCCGTTGCGGGAACCGCTGAACTCGAACCAGAGCCGGTTCGGCCCCTGCACCGCGAGCCGGTAGTCCTCGCGCACCGGCACGTCCACCACCTGCTCGCCGCGAACGTCCACATGGGACGGTTCGGGCAGTTCTCCCGCGTACGGGTAGATCGTGAAGTGCGCGGAGGCCGGACCGGCGTTGCCGAGCCGCAGCGCGACCGCTTCCCCGTTCACGGCACCGGAAACCTGCGGCTGGTACGGCAGCGCCCGCGCCGGTCGCCGGCCCTGCTCCTGCACCGGCAGCGCCTGGTCCTCCGGCGGCTTGGGGTGCCAACGCTTGATCGGCTCGGGCACCGGGCCCGGCTCCGCGGGCTTCGGCGCCTTCGCCGCGTTCTCGAAGTCGAACACGGAGATCAGGTCGCCACACGCGGAGCGCCGCCAGGAGCTGATGTTCGGTTCCTGGACACCCGTCCAGCGCTCCAGCAGCCGCAGCACCGACGTGTGGTCGAACACCTCGGAGTTGACGAAACCGCCGATCGTCCACGGCGACACCACGGTCATCGGCACCCGCGGGCCGAGCCCGATCGGCTGCCCCTCGAAGTAGTCATCGCCGTTGCCGGACTCCGGCTTCGGCGGCACCGGCGGCGGCACGTGGTCGAAGAAGCCGTCGTTCTCGTCGAAGTTGAGCAGCAGCGCCGTCTTCGACCAGATCTTCGGGTTGGCGATGGCGTCCAGCACGTCGTAGATCAGGTTCGCGCTGCCGACCGGCGTGGAGCTGCCCGGGTGCTCGGAATCGACAGCGGACGGAACCAGCCAGACCACCTTCGGCAGCCGCTTCGCATTGATGTCGTCACGGAGCCGCTGTACGAGCGTACCCGGCTCGCTGCGGTACATCGCGCGGTCGAACAGGCTGCGCTCGGCGTCGGTCAACGCCGCGCGACCGGCCTCCAGCTGCTTGAGCAGCCGCTGCTGCTCCGCGGCGGGCTTGTCGAACAGCGCGGTGTAGAACTCCTCGGTGGTGCGGAAGTTCCCGTCCACCGAGGCGAGCATCTTGTGGCCGATCGCCTTGAACGTCTTGAAGTATTCGACCGCGTTGTCGGTGAAATTGTCCCACTCCTGGTAGATCTGCCAGGAGAGTCCGGCCTTCTCGAGCCGCTGCGGGTACGTGGTCCACTCGTAGCCGGCGTGGTCGTAGCTGTAGGCGGCGTTGGTGACGGCGCGCTTGGTGCTAGCGGGCTCGTAACCGGTGGTGCCGGTCCACAGGTAGTTGCGGTTCGGGTTGGTGGAGCCGAAAACCGAGCAGTGGTAGGCGTCGCAGATGGTGAACGTGTCGGCCAGCTCGTACTGCAGCGGGATGTCCTGCCGCTCGTAGTACGTCATGGTCGCGGCTGTCTTGGCGGCGATCCAGTCGTTGTTCCAGCCGCGCGCCCACGCCTTGCCGCTGCCGTCCCAGCTGTGGTCGAGGGCGCCGAGGTACTGGATGTCCGACACCGGACGCCCCTCGCGCTCGGCACCCTGCCGCAGCGAGAACGGCAGCACCTCACCACCGACGGTGGGCTGCTGGAACACGGACCGGCCATCGGGCTGCTGCAACGGCTGCCGGTCGCCGTAACCGCGCACGCCGCGAAGCGTGCCGAAGTAGTGGTCGAAGGAACGGTTTTCCTGCGTCAGCACGATGACGTGCTCGATCGCATCCAAGCCGCCTTTGGGAGCCGGCCGCGCCATGGCCTCGTGCAGCGAAGGCGGCAGCAGCGAAGCGGCGGCAGCGCCGCCGACGACCCCGGCGGCACCGGTCAGAACCCGACGTCGAGAAACCTCAGTCACGAGCGGACATCGTCATCGACGAGGGCGAAGCGGCAAAAGACCCATCGTGACGCAACGGCAAACCACCGATGTCATCCAGACGGCGTAACCACCAGCACCCGCCCAACCACGCCGAGCGTCCGCGCGAGGCCGCGTTCACGCATCCAAATCGAACTCACGCCACTGCACATTCGTCGGCCGCTCCCGAGTCTGTAGCCACTCGGTGAGCGCAGCCGTGAATGTGTCCAAGGGGAGCCCGGCCCCAGGCGGAAAGTCGTCGTCTTCGAACTCGCACCCGGGCGACTCCGCTTCGCCCACGGGATACGCCTTGTCATGATCCCTGTCCTGATACGACAGGTAGCCGAAGCCCTCGACCACGGTGGCGTACACGTCATGGTCGAAAAAGCGTTGCTGTTCGTCCCAGAGCGGCCGCTCGCGGTGGATGAGCCGCGCGAGGTCGGCCGCCGGGTCGGCGAGCCGGTCGACTAGCCGGGGCAGAGCGGATTCGTCGGCGACGAGCATGTTCTCCCCTCGCTCCGAGCCGTCGTCGCTGAACACCGACCACCGAGCGTCGATCGTCATCGCTTGCCTTCCTCACCTCGGTACAGCCTGCCCCCGGACGTTCCATCCCTGACCCTAAGCGTGCTGCCAGGGGGCAAGAATCGCGGTAGCTGTTTGTCGCACGTATCGGACAGGTCGTCATCTTTACCCGGCCTTGTCCCGCACACCTGTCGATTGATCTCGATCTCGGCGTGCATGATGCCCTGCTCCCTCATTCGCTCGGCGAACTGGATTTCAACATGCCGGGCAATCGCTGCCTCGGCGTTCGGCCGTCCGTGCGTCAAGCCCAATTCGACAGCACGTCTCCGCGCCGCCTGGTAGTACTCGCCGCCCCGGCCGCTTTCCAACATCACGGAATACCCGTTTGGTGCGAACCAACGACCGTGGGTCTTACCCGGCCGGGGAGGCCGAGGAAGGGCGACCGAACCTGTCCCGCGGACGGCCCGGAGGCGCTGGGAGGGTCGGGCAAGGTTGCCGCCGTCGCCGCATCCGCGCCAACCCCGAGCCGTTCGAGATAACGCTGGATCTCTTGCACCGCCGCCTGTAAGAGCCTCCACGCCTCGGTGAGCTGGTCGGCACTCATCACATGCGAACCCAGCAGGTCCAACGCGTCCGGGGCGTTCGTCCCGTCTAACGCACCTCGGAGCGCCTGCCCGCTTTCCTCCCACAAATCCAGCGCCACCGACAGATGCCCGGCTGCTTCGGTGATCTTCACCTGCACCCCGGCGAGCGCGTCCCGGAGGCCTTTCACACCCGACGCCACACCGCCCCCTTCCGCGACCGTACAGTGCGCGCCGATCATGCCGAGCACCACCAGCCGGGCACTCGATCAACGAGTGGTGAGTACCCCTCGAGCTGTTACAGGTACTCAAAACCCAGCATCTTGTTGATCACTCTGCCGCAGCCGAGGAGCCGTTCAGCGGAGCCGGTTCAGGAATGCACGCCAAGCGGCGTGGCTGACCGTGATGTGGCTAGCCTCCGGGGCCTTCGAGTCCCGTACCGCCACAGCCTGGTCGGTTAATCGGACCTCGACACATGTATTGCTCGCGGCGGCACTGCGACTGCTCTTGAACCAGCCGGTGTCATAGCTCAATGCCCAAGCCCCTTCAGCTTGTCGATCAGCAGGTTGCGGGTCTGCTCCAAGTCCAACGCAAGATCTTGCACTCGCTCGAAGGCACGGAACATGGGCCCAGTATCATCTTCTTGATCGTGATAGATACCTGACCCATAGATCACCGAGACGAAGGCGATCTGCGGCGCTGCGCCCCCAAAGTCAAGAGTGATCAAGCCTCCGCCCAGCAACGGGTTGTTCCACACATTGTTCGGCAACACCTGAACCATGACGTTCGGACGCTCACCGAGTTGAAGCAGATGCAGGATTTGCCCACGCAACACGGAAATGCTGCCGACAGGCTGGTCCACCGCCGCCTCAGCCAGAACGAGGAAGACGTCCTTCGGGTCGCTGGCTTCCAGGACCCGGCGCTGCTGCTCCAGGCGAAACGCTACGCGCTTTTCCACCTCGTCCTCCGAGGAATCCCACCAGACGCCGTCACCTGACTCGATAACCGCACGAACGTAGTCGGCGGACTGGGCCAAGCCCGGCACAACGCCAGCTTCGTAGAACCCGATCGACTCGGCGTCGGCCTGGAGGTCGGCCAGGCGCTCGAACGCGAGCGGCAGTTGGTCGGCGTAAATGGGGCCGCGCTGGCGCTTCCTCGCCTGCACACCGAGGTCAAGGACCGTCTGCCGCTCAGTTGCGTTGACCCCGTAGAAGTCCAGAAGCCCGTTCAACTCCTCCGGGCTGAAGGAGCCTTTGGCCGTTTCGACCTGGCTGATGCGGGCCGTATTACGGCCGATCGCCTGGGCTGCCTGCTGCTGGGTTTTGCCCGCTCGGTCGCGGAAACGACGGAGCATCAGACCCAGTTGGCGGCGTTCCACGGTTTGACGTCCGGCTGGCACAGGATCCTCCCTCGTCGGATGATCACCCAATTCGGGCAATGTCAAAGCTCGCTAACAATCCTTATCCTCATCACAAGGCTATTGCATGAGCCTTGAAGTTTCCGTCCACTGAACCTTATCTAGTTTGGGTCTTGTGCCCGGAGGGGAGTCGGCTGTGTACCGAGGGCAAGGAGTTGAGACCGCCACGCTGGCCTGGATCTCGGAGACCGTCGAGGTCACGCACGAGTACGACGAGGGCGTCGACGAGGTGAACCTGATCTTCCGCGGTAACGACGAGCTCGTGCTCAGCTGCACGCGTCGCGGCTTTGCCGCGCTCAGCGACGCGGTCGACGCCGTCAACCGGGATCTGGTTACCCGACCGGTTTGAGGTGAGGCGTCGTGAGGGCGAAAACCGGCTATAACCGGTTTTCGCCCTCACGACCTCGCTACAGGGCGCCCTTCGTGGACGGGACCACGCCGGCGAAGCGGGGGTCGGGTTCGACCGCCGCTCGCAGGGCTCGGGCAATCGCCTTGTACTGGGCCTCGGCGATGTGGTGCGGGTCGCGGCCGTGGATCACCCTTGCGTGCAGGTTGATCTGAGAGTGGAACGCCAGCGACTCGAACACATGGCGGTTCAAGACGAACGGGTAGTTGCCGCCGATCGTGAAGCTGTTGAACTGCTCCGGTTCGCCCGTCATCACGCAGTACGAGCGGCCCGAGACGTCCACCGCCGCGTGCGCGAGGGTCTCGTCCATCGGGATCCAGGCGTCACCGAAGCGGCGGATGCCCTTCTTGTCGCCGAGCGCCTGGCGCAGCGCCTGGCCGAGCACGATCGCGGTGTCCTCCACCGTGTGGTGCGCGTCGATGTGGATGTCGCCGGTCGACTTCACCTTCAGGTCGAAGGCCGCGTGGGTGCCCAGCGCGGTGAGCATGTGGTCGTAGAACGGCACCGTCGTGTCGATGTCGACCTGCCCCGTGCCGTCGAGGTCGAGCTCGACCAGCACCGAGGATTCCTTGGTGGTGCGTTCGACCCGGCCGACCCGGGTCCCGGGCTGGAATGTCACTTGCTGATCTCCTCGCTCACGACCTTGCTCGCCGCCAGGAAGGCGTCGTTCTCCTCCGGCGTGCCGATGGTGACCCGCAGGTGGCCGGGGATCCCGACGTCGCGGATCAGCACGTCGGCGTCCAGGTAGCGCTGCCACGCGCGGTGCGCGTTCGCGAACCGTCCGAAGAGGACGAAGTTGGCGTCGCTGGGCACCGGCGAGAAACCCTGCTCCCGCAATGCTTCCACGACCCGCCCTCGCTCGTCGACTAGCGCCTGCACCGAACCGAGGGTGGCCTCGGCGTGCCGCAGGGCGGCCCGCGCGGCGGCCTGGGTGACCACCGACAGGTGGTACGGCAGGCGCACCAGCAGCAGGGCGTCGATCACGGCCGGGGCCGCCGCCAGGTAGCCGAGCCGGCCGCCGGCGAACGCGAACGCCTTGCTCATCGTGCGGCTGACGATCACCTTCGCCGGGTACTGCCGGATCAGCTCGATCGCGCTGGGCCGGGCGGAGAACTCGGCGTACGCCTCATCCACCACGACCACGCCGGGGGCGGCGTCCAGGATCGCGCGCAGGTCGTCCTGCGACACCGACTGCCCGGTGGGGTTGTTCGGGCTGGTCACGAACACCACGCTGGGCTGCTTCTCCGCGACGATGCCGGCGGCTTGCGCGCCGTCCAGGCTGAAGTCGTCGCGTCGCGGCGCGGGCACCCAGTCGGTGCGGGTGCCCGCCGACAGGATCGGGTGCATCGAGTACGACGGCACGAAGCCGAGCGCGGTGCGGCCGGGCCCGCCGAAGGCCTGCAGGATCTGCTGCAGGACCTCGTTGGAACCGTTGGCCGCCCACAAGTTCTCGGCCGCCAGCCGCACGCCGGTGGCCCCGGTCAGGTACGCGGCGAGGTCCGCGCGCAGCGCCGTGGCGTCGCGGTCCGGGTAGCGGTGCAGCGCCGTGGCGGCTTCCTGCACGGCGGCGGTCAAGTCGTCGACGAGTTCTTGCGGCGGCGGGTAGGGGTTCTCGTTGGTGTTGAGCCGCACCGAGACGTCCAGCTGCGGCGCGCCGTAGGGGCTGCGGCCACGCAGATCGTCTCGAAGCGGCAGATCGGCCAGCGTCGTGTCGGCGCCGAGCACGTCACTCATGGGTTCTACCTTCGGTTGTTCCGGGCGGTCAGCGGGAGAAGCGGGCGGTGACCGCCTGACCGTGCGCGGGCAGGTCCTCGGCGTTGGCCAGCGCCACCACCCGGTCCGCGACGTCGCGGAGTGCCTGCTCGCTGTAGGAGATCACGTGGATGCCGCGCAGGAAGCTCTGCACGCTCAGGCCGGACGAGTGCCGCGCACAGCCGCCGGTGGGCAGCACGTGGTTGGAGCCCGCGCAGTAGTCGCCCAGCGACACCGGCGCGTACGGGCCGACGAAGATCGCGCCCGCGTTGCGCACCCGCGCGGCGACCGCTTCGGCGTCCGCGGTCTGGATCTCCAGGTGCTCGGCGGCGTACGCGTCCACCACCCGGAGGCCGTCGGCCACAGTGGACACCAAGATGCAGCCGGACTGCTCGCCGGCCAGCGCGGTGCTGATCCGCTCGACGTGCTTGGTCTGCGCCACCTGGCGCTCGAGCTCGGCGTCGACCGCGTCGGCCAGCTCGACCGAGGTGGTCACCAGCACGCTCGCCGCGAGGGGGTCGTGCTCGGCCTGGCTGATCAGGTCGGCGGCCACGTGCGCCGCGTCGGCCGTCTCGTCGGCCAGCACCGCGATCTCGGTCGGCCCGGCCTCCGAGTCGATGCCGATCAGGCTGCGCAGGTGCCGCTTGGCGGCGGTCACGTAGACGTTGCCCGGGCCGGTCACCATGTCCACCGGTGCCAGCTCGGCGCCGTCGGTGTCGCGCCCGCCGTAGGCCAGCAGCGCCACCGCCTGCGCGCCACCGACCGCCCACACCTCCTCGACGCCGAGCAGCTGCGCGGCGGCCAGGATCGTCGGGTGCGGTAGGCCGCCGAACTCCGCCTGCGGTGGGCTGCACACCACCAGCGACTCCACCCCGGCCGCCTGCGCCGGGACCACGTTCATCACCACGCTGGACGGGTAGACCGCCAGCCCGCCCGGCGCGTACAGGCCGACGCGGGCGACCGGCACCCAGCGCTCGGTGACCGTGCCACCGGGCACGACCTGCGTCGTCGTGTCGATGCGCCGCTGATCGTCGTGCACCTTGCGGGCGCGGGCGATCGACTCTTCAAGGGCCGCGCGCACCGCCGGGTCTAGCTCGTCGAGGGCCTTCCGCAGCTCACCGGCCGCCACCCTCACCCGTTCCGGTCGGACGGAATCGAACTTCTCGGTGAATTCGAGGGCGGCTTCCACCCCGCGGTCACGGATCGCTTCGATCACCGGCCGGACCCGATGCAGCACGTGCTCGACGTCCATCTCGGCGCGCGGGAGCGTCGCGCGCAGCTCGACGGTGGACGGAACGCGACCGCGCAGGTCGGTACGGGTGAGCATGTGCGTCCTTCCAATACCCGGGGGCTTCACCAACCAGGGTAATCGCCGCGGGGCGCGGCCGTCCTCGAACCCGGCCGCAGGTCACCCCCGGACGAGCGCCGGGATGGGAAAAACCAACGGAAGGCCATTGTTCGCCAGTGGCTTGCCAACATCGGGCGGCTCCTAGAACCTGCCAACATCACCCCACTGATCGATCGGAGACCCGATGTTCAGCTCACGGCGCAAGGCAGTGACCGTGGCGGCCGCCGCGTGCCTGGTACTGCTGGCCCCGATCCAGGCCAGCGTGTCCGCGGAGCCGACCGGGGCGACCGCCGCCCAGGACTTGGCCACCTACACCGTTGCCAACACCGACAGCAAGACCCGAACCGAGATCAACCGCACCGGCGCCCAGGTCATCGCGGTGTCCGGCGCGGTGGCCACCGTGGAGGCCACCCCGGCGCAGGCCGAGCAGCTGCGCGCTGCCGGGTTCGTGCTCAACGACGAGACCAAGGTCGTCGACTCGCTCAAGCGGATCAATCCGGCGCAGCGGGTGCCGGGCGACTTCCCGCCCGGGTACGAGGGCTACCACAACCTCGACGAGATGAACGCCGAGCTCGACGCCGTGGTGAAGGACCACCCGGACATCGCGGCGAAGTCCAGCATCGGCAAGTCCTTCGAAGGCCGCGACATCCCGGTGCTCAAGATCAGCGACAACGTCAGGCAGGACGAGGGCGAGCCGGAGGTGCTCTTCGACTGCAACCAGCACGCCCGCGAGCACCTGACCACCGAGATGTGCCTGCGCATCGCCAACCGGCTCACCGACGGCTACGCCGACGACCGAGCGATCAAGAACTCGGTCGACAACCGGGAAATCTGGATCATCCCGGTGGTCAACCCGGACGGCTCGTCCTACGACGTGGAATCCGGCGAATTCCAGGGGTGGCGCAAGAACCGGCAGAACGCCGGCACCGACCTCAACCGCAACTGGGGTTACAAGTGGGGCTGCTGCGGCGGCTCCGACGACGACCCGAACGGCGAGACCTACCGGGGCCCGGCCGCGTGGTCGGCGCCGGAGACCGCGGCGATGCGCGACTTCATCGACTCCCGGGTGGTCGAAGGCGTGCAGCAGATCAAGGCCGCGATCGACTTCCACACCTACTCCGAGCTCGTGCTGTGGCCCTTCGGGCACACCAACGACGACGTCACCGAGGGCATGACGCAGGAGGAATACGACCGGTTCGCACGGGTCGGCGGCGAGATGGCCAAGACCAACGGCTACACCCCGCAGCAGTCCAGCGACCTCTACATCACCGACGGCGACAGCCTGGACTGGATGTGGGGCCAGCACAAGATTCTGGCCTACACCTTCGAGATGTACCCGGCCAACGGCGGCGGCATCGACGGCTTCTACCCGCCCGACGGCGTCATCGAGAAGGAGACCGCGCGAAACGACGCCGCGGTCGACATCCTGCTCCGGGAGGCAGGAGCCTGATCCGGCGGGAGAGGAGGAACGGGCCTGGGTGCTTAGGCACCCGGGCAGACCAGCCTCGACCGCACCAGCGGCCCCAGCTGCCGGCCGGTGGCGATAATCCGGTGGCGATAATGGCGGCATGGCTGCAGAACCCGCCGCGACGACCGTCACCGAGCACCGCCTGGTCCGGCACGGTTCGTGGATCGTCTGCCCGTTGCTGGCAGCGCTGGTCGTCTGGTTGTTGCGACTGGCGTCCGCGTGGGTCGCCGGGTTGCCGTGGGCGCCGTTCCAGGGCGTGTTCCAGCTCGCCGCGTCGGTGCCCGACCCGTGGGGCATGGTCGGCGCCATCGCCATCGGCGCGATACTCGGGCTCGGCTTCGCCGGGCTGATGGCGCAGGAGCGGCTGACGGTCACCGTCGAACCGGAGCAGGTGGTGCTGACCGTCGGGCGGTCGCAACAGCACATCGCGCGCGCCGAGATCGGTTACGTGTACGTCGACGGCAAGAACCTCTTGGTGCTGGACGAATCCGGCGGCGAGCACATCCGGCAACCGTCCGATTTGGACAAGTTCGCGCTGCGCCGCGCCTTCACCGAGCACGGCTACCCGTGGCGGGACAAGGACCCGTTCACCGGCTCCTACAGCCTGTGGGTCGAGGACACGCCGGAGCTGTCGCTGCGGATCAACTCGCTGATGGCGGCCCGCGAACGCGCACTGCGCAAGCGCGCCGGGAAGGAAGCGGCGCTGCTGCGCACCGAACTGGTCAAGCACAAAATCCTCGTGCGCGACGAGAAGAAGCGGCAGTACTGGCGAACCACCGACTGAGCGCAGTCGCGGAATTCGAGCACCTCCACCGCCCGCGCCGCCACGCAGAACGAGCCTGGGGACGCTTTCTAATCGGGGCGTTGTTGGAGGGTGAAGCGGTTGCCCTCGCTGTCGAGGAACGCCGACCACCAGCCCCACGGTTTCCGGACCGGTGGCTTTCGGGAACTCGACGCCCTTCGCCGACAGGTCCCGGTGGGTCTGCTCGATGTCGTCGGCGTACAGGAAGAAGGTGGCCGACGGGACGCCGTCGTAGACCGGGAAGACCGCCTGGTCCGTTGCGCTGGTGCTCAGGATCAGCGTGGAGATGCCGTTGGGCGCCGTGACTTCGACCCAGCGGTTGCCCTCGTCGTCGTACGGGGCGTCGGTGGTGACGGGGAACCCCAGGGTCTCGGTCCAGAACTGCTTCGCGCGCTGCTGGTCCCGCACGGGGACGACCTTGCTGACGCCTTCGACGGCCATTGAAGATCCTTTCCCCTGATCGCGCCCCTCATGGCCGCCCGTCCGGGCGACCGCAGCGAGATTTCGCGGAAACCACCTCCGGACTGTGGCGGTGGAGGGCTCGCGAACGCCGGGAATGGAACAATCAGAAGATGGACGGCGTCGCTTGGAACATCGCGCTGGTGCTGCTGTTCGTGCTGCTCGGCGGCTACTTCGCCGCCGCGGAGATCGCGCTGGTGTCGCTGCGCGAGAGCCAGGTCCGCAAGCTCGCCGAACAGGACCGCCGCGGCGCGCGGGTGGCCAAGCTGCGCGCCGACTCCAACCGGTTCCTCTCCGCGGTGCAGATCGGCGTCACCTTCGCCGGGTTCTTCGCCTCCAGCTACGGCGGCGCGACGATCGCGGTGCGCCTCGAGCCGGTGCTGGCCGGCTGGGGCCTGCCGATCGGCGTGGCCGCGTCGGTGGCCCTGGTGCTGGTGACGCTGTTCGTGTCGTACCTGTCGCTGGTGTTCGGCGAGCTCGCCCCCAAGCGGCTGGCGCTGCAGAAGTCCGAGCGCGTCGCGATGATCACCGCCGGGGTGCTGGACGGGCTGGCGACGCTGTCGCGGCCGTTGATCTGGTTTCTGTCGAAGTCCACCAACGCGGTGGTCCGGTTGCTCGGTATCGATCCGCGCGCCGGCGAGGACAAGGTCAGCGAGGAAGAGCTGCGGGACATGGTGCGCACCAACGAGCAGCTGACCATCGAGGAGCGGCGGCTGCTAAGCGACGCGTTCCGGGCCACCGACCGGGTGCTCGGCGAGGTCATGGTGCCGCGCACCGAGGTCGATTTCCTGGACCGCACCACGCCCCTGCCCGAGGCGATCGCCGAGGTCGCCGGCAAGCCGCACTCGCGGTACCCGGTCATCCAGGGCACCGCCGACGACATCGTCGGTTTCATCCACGTCCGAGACCTGCTCGCAACGACTCACGGCGGACGCGAGGGGGCGCGCACGGTCGGCGACCTGACCCGGCCGGTCACCGCCCTGCCGGCGAGCAAGCCGGTGCTGGCGGCGCTGTCGCAGATGCGGCGGCGAGGCGGGCACCTGGCGGTGGTGGTCGACGAGTACGGCGGGACCGCGGGCATCGTCACCGTCGAGGACCTGGTGGAGGAAGTCGTCGGCGAGATCTGGGACGAGTACGACCCGAGCACGGCCCCGGTGCGCCCCAAGGGCAACGGCAGCTTCGAGACCGACGGTCTGCTGCACCGCGCCGAGTTCGAGCAGCAGACCGGGATCGCGCTACCCGACGGTCCCTACGACACGGTGGCGGGATTCGTGGTCAGCCGGTTCGGGCGCGTCCCGGCGGAGGGAGATTCGCTGGAGGCCCTGGGCCACCGCTTCACGGTCCGCGCGATGGACGGTCACCGCGTGTCCCGCCTGCTGGTCACCAAGCTCCCCGCCCAGCGGTGACCCGTCCCGGGTTCGATCACCGCGGTTTCAATGGAAATTGCGGACCTCCGGCGTGTCGGACCGCGACACGCCGGAGACTGTCGACAACTTCCCCAATTCAATGGGAAGCGGACATCCGATTTCCATTGAAATCGCGGACGACCGCATCAGGACAGCAGCAGGATCACGGATCCTACGATGATTCCGACGAGCACCACGACCGCCGCGGTGATCATGACCGCCCGCGTCTTGGGCCCGTCGTCGCGAACCTCGGTCTGGGCCCGCTCCCGCCACTGCATGAAGGTGGTGCCTTCGCCCTCGCTCAACGTCGACTCCTCGGGTCCGTCGTCAGTACCGAGCGGTCCCCCGCGACCGCGTTTCGGCCCCACCATGTCATACCGACCCGCCGAGGCGAACCACGTGCACCGCCCAATACCGCAGCAGGTCCTCGTCGTGGCTGATCGCGAGGACCCCCGTGCCGTGCTCGTTCACCCGCCGGTCCACGACCTTCACCAGCGTCGCCGTGGTGGACGCGTCCAGCATCGCGGTCATCTCGTCGCAGATCAGATAGCTCGGCCGCAACGCCAATGCCCGTGCCAGGCAGGCCCGTTGCAGTTGTCCGTCGCTGACCTCGTGCGGCCGCCGCGACAGCAGCTCCGCGGTCAGCCCCACCTCGTCGGCCAGCTCGTCGACGTCCCCGGCGGCTCCGGTGGCCCGCAGCGGTTCGGCGACGATCTCGCGGAGCGTGAAGCGCGGGTCGACGGCGGGTCGCGGCTGCTGGAAGACCATGCCGATCGCCTTGCGTTGCTCTCGCGGCGTCGCGTGCCGGAAGCCGCTGACCGGCTCGCCCTCGAGCGACACCTGCCCGGACCACGGCTCGTGCAGCAGCCCGAGCACCCTGGCCAATGTGGACTTCCCGCACCCGCTCGGTCCGGCCAGCCCGACCACGGCACCGCCCGGGACGTCCAGGGCGACCCCGTCGAGCACCGGTTCGCCGCGCCGGTAGCCGGCGACCAGGCCGGTCGCGCTCAGCACGGCGGGTGCGCGGCGACCCACCGGTCGCCGAGGTCGAGCAGTTCCGGATCTCCCGTGCACGGCCCGAATCCGGGCACGTCCGGGCAGCGTTGGCAGAACACGCAACCCCATTCCTGTTCGATGCGGGCGAGTTCGGTGAGGGGCGGCGGGTGGCCGGGGATCGGCCGGAAACCGCCGTCGGGCAGCGCCGCGAGCAGCCCCGCGGTGTACGGGTGCCAGGGGTCGGCGAGCACCTGCTCGGCCGGCCCGGCCTCGACGATCCGGCTGGCGTACATCACCGCGATGTCGGTGGCCACCCGGCGGGCGGCGGCCAGGTCGTGGGTGATCATCAGCACCGCGCGGTCGTCGGTGGCGGCTTCGGCGAGCAGGTCGACGGTGCGGTGCACCAGCGGCCGGTCCAGCCCGGTGGTCGGCTCGTCGGCGAGGATGATCTGCGGGTTGCCAGCCAGCGCCAGCGCCACCCCGACCCGCTGGGCCATCCCGCCAGAGAGCTCGTGCGGGTAGCGATCGAGGTCGGCCGGGTCCAGCCCGACGCGTTCGGCGAGCTCGTCCGGCCCGGCGGCGCCGCCCAGCGCCCGGATCGCCTCGACGAGCTGGCTGCGCGCGGTCCGCACCGGCGTCAGGTGGGTGCTCGCGGACTGCGGCACCAGGCCGACGAGCCGGCCGCGGACCTGCCCGGCCAACACCGGCTCCGGCGCCGACAGCACCTCGATGCCGCCGCGCAGCACGGCTTCGCCGCGAACCTGAGCGTTCCCGGGCAGCAGCCCCAGCAGCGCCGAAGCCAGCACCGACTTGCCGCAGCCGGACTCCCCGACCAGCGCGAGCATCCGGCCCGGCCGCAGTTGCAGCGTCGCGTCGGTCACCGCCCGCACTTCGGCGCCGCGCCCCAGCAGGAAGCGCACCGAGAGCCGGTCCAGTTCGAGCAGCGGTTCGCTCACAGCGCCAACTCCGATCGCCGTCGCGGCACGACCCGATCGCGCCAGGTCGCGGCCAGTCCGGACACCGCCAGCGTCGTCGCCACCAGCAGCACCGACGGGAACAGCACGATCCACCAAGCGTCGAGCAGCACCGCTTCCCGGCCGTCGCCGAGGATGTTCCCGATGCTGGCCAGGTGCGGCGGCAAGCCGAGGCCGAGGAAGCTCAGCGCGGTCTCGTGCCACACCGCGTGCGGCACGAGCAGCACTGCCGAGAGCGCCGCCTGCGGCACGATCGCGGGCAACAGGTGCCGCAGCAGGATCCGCCACCGCGACGAACCGCCCGCGATCGCCGCGTCGATGTAGGGCCGCTGGCGCAGCGATAGGACCTCGGAGCGCACGATGCGTGCCACGGTCGTCCAGTGCGTGAGGGCGATGGACAGGATCACCGCGACCAGGCTGCCCCGGTACAACGCGACGATCACGATACCCAGCAGCAGGTGCGGCACCGAGTTGATGGTATCGACCAGCCGCATCAGCAGCCGGTCCGGCCAGCCGCCGACGCCGCCCGCGACGGCGCCCACCAACGAACCGAGCACAGTGGACACCACCGCGCTGAAACCGGCCACCAGCAAGGAGATCCGCAGACCGGATAGAGACTGCACGAACAGGTCCCGCCCGCCGGAGTCGGTGCCGAACAGGTGCGCCGGGCCCGGCGCGAGCCGGATCGAGTCGTAGCGCACCGATTCGCTGCCGAACAGCGCGGGCACCGCGATCGCGGCCAGCGCCAGGGCCGCGAGGCCGCTCATTGACACCCACAGCCGCGCCCGGGTCCGCGCCGCCCCGGCGCGCTTGCGGCCGGCGAATCGCCACGGTCCGACCGATGTGGACTCGTTGGAGGTCTTTAAAAAGCGGCGAAGCCGCTTGCGGTGAGGCACGCCACTTGCACCGCCGCGGGTTCTCAGAGGTCGCCTCGCGAGGACAGCCCCGATGCCGTGTATTGGACATACATAAGTCGGGGATCCCGGAGTCGAGGCGGCGTCTGAGGTTCCGCCACCGGCACCGCTACGCAAATCACGTTGCGTATCTTCTTCAGCCATCGGTCGCCACCCTCGGGTCTAGCACGATCGCCGCGATGTCGGCGAACAGCGAGCCGATCAGCACCGCGGCGGTGGCCACGAGCGTCAGGACCGCCAGCAGCGGGTAGTCGACCGCCGTCGCGGCGGTGACGACGGCGGCGGCCAGGCCTGGCCAGGAGAAGACCTCCTCGACCAGCACCGCCCCGGTGACCAGCTCCGGAACCCGCGCGCCGATCAGCGTGACGAACGGCAGCAGCGCGGTCGGCAGCGCGTGCCGCAGCACGACGACGCTTTCCGCGAGGCCGCGCGCCCGCGCCCCGGTCACGTGATCCTCGGACAGCGATGTCAGCATCGACTGACGGACGTGCAGCACCAGCCACGGCGACTGGGAGATGCCCAGCACCAGCGCGGGCAGCGCCAGGTGCTCGGCGACCTGCCCGAAGGAGACTGAAGCGCCCGCGTCGGTCAGCCCCGCCACCGGCAGCCAGCCGAGCCCCAGCGAGAACACCGCGATCGACAGCAGTGCCAGCACGAACGGCGGCACGCCCTCAAGCGCGTGGCCGATAGCGGTGACGAACCGGTCGATCCAGCCGCCCTGCCGCCAGGCCGCAACGGTGCCCAGCACCAGCGCGATCACCACGGCCAGCGCGAGCCCGGTCGCGGTCAGCAGGAGCGTCCACGGCAGCCGTTGCGCGACGACCTGCGCGACGGGCTGCCGGAACGACCGCGACACCCCGAGGTCGCCGCCGAACACGCCGGTCGCCCAGTGCCAGAACTGCACCAGCACGGGGTCGTCGAACCCCAACCGGGCCCGCACCTGCGCGACGTCGGCCGCGGACGCCCCGAAAAGCTCCACGCCGTAGTACTGGTGGACCGGGTCGAACGGGGACGCCGCGGCCAGCAGGAACACCCCGAACGCCACGACCACCAGCACCGGGACCGCGAAGCCGATCCGCCGCAGCACCAACCGGCCGATCGCGCGGCTCATGCCTGCGGTTTCCAGGCCTCGACGTTCCACCACGGGCCCCAGGTGGTCCCGTGCACGTGCGGCTCGACCGGCGGCCGATAGCCGGACCACTTGCCGTCGCGCATCACGTAGCTGTGGTCGATGAACGCCAGGTACACCAGGCCCGGGTCGGCGACGTAGGCGCGCTGCGCCTGCTTGTAGAACTCCGCCCGCTTACGCGGGTCCACCTCCTGCCGGCCGCCGTCGAGCGCGGCGTCGACCTCGGCGTTGCGGTACTGGCCCGGGTTGTTGTAGGTGCCGGTGCCGATGACCGAGGAGTGCAGGCTCGCGTAGACCTGCGGGTCGGGGTCGATGGGGTTGCCGCCGCCGAGCACGAGCCCGTCGGTCGCCAGCCGAGCGGGCACGGCCGAGCGGTCCACCCCGGCGAGCTCGACCTGGATGCCGATCGCCTTGGCGTCGGAGGCGAACGCGCGGGCGAGATCCTTGCGGAGGCTGTCGTCGGCGAAGTACATCACGGTGAACTGGGCTCGGACGCCGCCCCGCTCCCGGATGCCGTCGCCGCCAACCCGCCAACCGGCCTCGTCCAGGACCTTCTTCGCGTGCTCGGGGTCGAAGTCGAAGCGGGCCGTGGGCTCGAAGTTGGCGCCCATCGACTCCGGGATCGGCGCGTAGGCCGGTTTTCCGTGCCCGCCCAGCAATGCCTGGATCATGCCCTCGCGGTTGACCGCGAGGTTCAGCGCCAGCCGCACGGCTCGGTCGCCGGCGACCGGGTGCGTGTTGGGCAGCGCGATGCTGCGGAAGTCAGCGGTGCGGTGGTGCACCGTCCGGTAGCCGTTGCGGCCGACGGTCTCGGCCAGCACCGGCGGCAGCACGGTGCCGTCGAACTCGCCGGAGGACAGGCGCTGCGCGCGGGTGTTGTCGTCCTTGGCGAAGACGACGGTGACCTTGCCGACGGTGGGCGCACCGGCCCAGTAGTCGGGGTTGGCCTCCCAGGTCATCTGGTCGCCCTGGCGCCATTCGACGAGCCTGTAGGGCCCGGTGCCGACCGGCTTGGTGTTGAGCGGGGAGCTCTCCTGCGATTTCGGCTCGGCGAGCCGCTCGTTCGCCATGATGGCGAGCACCAGCTTCGACGGCCAGGCGGCGTAGGGGATCTTGAGGTCGAACCGCACGGTGTGCGAGTCGAGCGCGCGGACGTCGGCGAGCATGTCGAAGTCCGCGGACACCGTCGAGGCGTAGGCAGGGTCGATCGCGGACTTGTAGGTGGCGACGACGTCTTCGGCGTCGAAGGGCGTGCCGTCGTGGAAGCGAACGCCGTCGCGGAGCTTGACCGTCCAGGTCTTGGCGTCGGGCGTGGATTGCGGCGCCTCGCTGGCCAGCGCGGGGCGCAGCGCGGACTGGCCATCGAAGGCCAGCAGGCCGTCGTAGAACTTCGCGGCACCCTCCACGCCGTAGCCCAGCAGCGGGTTCAGGCTCTCCGGCTCATAGCCGTCGGCCAGCAGCATCGACCCGGGGTCATCGGTGCCCGGCGCCGACGGCGCGGCGCACCCCACCCCGAGCAGGCCCAGGGCGGCCGGAACAGCGACGAACAAAGCGCGACGATTCAGCACCCCTGAACAATAGGTGCTATTGCAAGACTTTCTCAATAAGTTGAGATCTTGCTCGCCAGTGCCTCGCAGCGGCGCCGGTTCGTGACCGCTTTGGGCCGCTGCCTGCGGCGACCCAAAACGCTCACGAGAACCGACCAGTGGGAACCCGCCGGTTCACTCCACCGGCTCGGGCATGCTGCGGACCTGGTACTCGCAGGCGATGACGTCGCCGGTCTTCGGGTCGCCGAGTTCGACCCGCCAGGAGTCGGCGAACTGGTCCACCGCGGCGTCCATCGGGATAGTGCCGGACAGCAGCACGGTGCCCGGCTGCAGCAGGCCGCGTTCGCGCAGGTCGTCGAGCCAGAACTGCGGGGTGAGCAGCTCCGCCAGGGTGCCCCGCTGGATCACCTCGCCGCCCGCCCAGGCGGTCAGCGTCAGCTCGTCGAGCCGGTCGGCGACCTCGACCAACCGCCAGGCCTTGCGCCCCAGCACGTCCGGCGCGGCCTGCTTGCTCCACGCGACGCCGTGCACTTCCAGCTGGCGGTCGGTGTGGTCGCAGGCCACCGTCAGCAGGACGTCTCGTTCCTCCGGCCCGGCGACGATCAGCGCCCACTCGGCCTCGCCGGAGGTGCGGCCGTGCTGCACCGGCACCTCGTCGGGCTGCATCGCGAGGTAGGGCGCCACCGGGTACAGACAGGGCGTCCTGGTCGGCGCGGGCACGCCGAGCTCGGCGAGCTCGGCGACGTGCGCTGCGACGTCCTCCTGACTGCGCCCGGCGTAGCCGCCGTTGAGCAGGGTCGTCACCGGCACCTCGACGAATTCACCGTTGACATCGAAACGCAGCGGAAACAAGATGTCCTCCAAAGTGCGCATACTGGTTGTATACATTTGGTGTACCACAGTACGCCGGTGGTCGGCACACCCGACCGACCGGAAGCCCCGGCAAGAGAAGGACCCCGATGACCCAAGCCTTACCCGCAACGGCCCGGCCGCCCCGCAAGGACCTGATCAAGGCCTTCGTGGCGAGCCTCAGCGGAACTTCCCTGGAGTGGTACGACTTCGCCGCGTACTCGGTGGCTTCGGCGCTGGTGTTCGGCCAGCTGTTCTTCCCGAGCCACGATCCGCTGTCCGGCACGCTGCTCGCGTTCTCCACCTACGCCGTCGGCTACGTCTCACGGCCGCTCGGCGGTTTCGTGTTCGGCCGGCTCGGCGACGTGCTGGGCCGTAAGCAGGTGCTGGTCATCACCCTGCTGATCACCGGCATCTCCACCGTCTTCATCGGGCTGCTGCCGACGCACAGCCAGGTCGGCGCGCTCGGCGCCGTGCTGCTGGTGGTCCTGCGGTTCGCCCAGGGCGTGGGCATCGGCGGCGAGTGGGGCGGCGCGGTCCTGCTGTCCAGCGAGTTCGGCAGCGACAAGCACCGGGGCTTCTGGGCCTCGGCCGCCCAGATCGGCCCACCCGCCGGCAACCTGCTGGCCAACGGCGTGCTTGCGGCGCTCGCGGCGCTGCTCACCCAGGAGCAGTTCATGTCCTGGGGCTGGCGGGTCGCGTTCCTGGTCTCCGCGGTGCTGGTGCTTTTCGGCCTGTGGATCCGGGTGAAGCTGGAGGAGACCCCGGTCTTCAAGGAGCTGCAGGAGAAGGGCGAGCAGGCCGGGGCACCCGTGCGGGAGGTCTTCACCCGCGAGCCCCGCGCGCTGGTGGCGGCGATCCTGTCCCGCGTCGGCCCGGACGTGCTCTACGCGCTGTTCACGGTCTTCGTGCTCACCTACGCCACGCAGCAACTCGACATGCCGAAGAGCTGGGCGGTCACGGGTGTCATGCTGGGCTCGACGCTGCAGTTGGCGCTGATGCCGCTGGCCGGCGCGCTGTCGGACCGTTGGGGCCGGCGGAAGGTCTACGCGGTGGGCGCGATCGGTGCCGGGGTCTGGCCGTTCGTGTTCTTCCCGATGGTCGGCGGAGGCTCGGCTGGGCTGCTGATCGTCGGTGTCGTCGTCGGCCTGATCTGGCACGCGCTCATGTACGGGCCGCAGGCAGCGTTCGTGTCCGAGCAGTTCAGCCCGGCGCTGCGGGCCACCGGATCGTCCCTGGCCTACACGCTGGCGGGTGTCATCGGCGGCGCGCTGGCCCCGCTGCTGTTCACGTACCTGTTCGCGTCGTTCGAGAGCTGGCTGGCCCCGGCGTGCTACCTCGCGGCGACCTGCGTGGTCACCCTGATCGGCCTGTCCCTCGGGCGCTCGAACGCGCGGTGAGGTTCAGATCTCGCCCGGGCCGTGGGGCTTTCCGACCGGAAAACCCCACGGCCCGGGCCGCCTCAGCCCGCCAGCAGGACCTGCTGCGTCGCGGACAGGTGCGCGGTGATCGCCGCAGCCGCGGCCTCCGCGTCGCCCGCGGCGAGCGCAGCCAGGATCGCCTCGTGCTCGACGAGCACCGCCTTGCGCCGCCCGCCGCTGCTGAACAGCGCGACGATGCCCGCGCGGATCTGACGAGCCCGCAACGCGTCATAGGTCTTGCTGAGCATGTCGTTGCCGACCGCGCACACCAGCGCGGCGTGGAACCGGTGGTCGCGGTCGATGAACGCGCGGGCCTGGTGGTCGCCGCTGAGCTCGCGCTGGGCCGCCAGTTCGGCGCGCATCTGCTCCACCGGCACCGCGTCGAGCTCGATGGCGCGACGGGCGGCGTAGCACTCGATCATCGCGCGGATCTCGAACAACTCGCGGATCTCCCGGCCGCCGACCGGGGCGATGTAGGCGCCGCGCTTGGGCACGAGCTGCACCAGTTCCTCGGCGGCCAGCAGCAGCAGGGCCTCTCGGATCGGCGTTCGGGACACCCCGATCTCGTCGGCCAGCGCCTGTTCGTTGACGAACTGCCCCTGCATCGAGGGGTCGCTGAGCACCGTGTCCTTGAGATGGTCGTAAGCCAGTTCTCGTCCCGACGGCAACGAAGACCCCCTGCGTGAATTTAGCTGCGTGAATTTAGCTGTGTGACTCCAGCTGGTGCATATCGCTGGTATACAAACATAGTAACGGGTGAGCGCTAGAGGCTGTTCTTCGTCTTTGAAGCGGCGCAGCCGCTTCGCCCACCCTCGCCACTCGGTTCCGCACTTGCACCGCTGCGCAAACGAGTTTGGAAACAGTCCCCAGAAGGATGGTTGTGGTTATGCGGATCGCTTTGTGCCAGATCGTGTCCGGACCGGACCCCAAGGCAAACCTGGAACTCGTGGCCGACGGCGTCCGGAAGGCCGCCGAGGCTGACGCCGGCCTCGCGGTGTTCCCGGAGGCGACGATGGCCTGCTTCGGGATCAAGCTCGGGCCGCTGGCCGAGCCCCTGGACGGGCCGTGGGCGACCGAACTGCGGCGGCTCGCCGAGGAGGCCGGCATCGCGGTCGTGGCGGGCATGTTCACGCCCACCGAGGACGGCAGGGTGACGAACACGCTGCTGATCACCGGCCGCGGCCTGGACACCTCCTACGACAAGATCCACCTGTACGACGCCTTCGGCTTCGCCGAGTCGAACACCGTCGCGCCGGGCGCGCAGCCCGTGGTGGTGGAGCTCGATGGCACAAAGATCGGCCTGACGACCTGCTACGACGTTCGGTTCCCCGGCCTGTTCACGACGCTTGCCGACCAGGGCGCGTCGGTGATCGTCACCTCGGCATCCTGGGGTTCCGGCGAGGGCAAGCGCGAGCAGTGGGAGCTGCTGGTGCGCGCCCGCGCGCTGGACTCGACGTCGTGGGTGGTGGCTTGTGGCCAGGCCGACCCGCGCAGCATCGGCCTGGAGCCCAGGGGCAAGGCACCGACCGGGATCGGCTACAGCCTCGTCGCGACCCCGCTCGGCCAGGTGCACGCCCAGCTCGCCGACGCCCCCGAGGTCCGGGTGGTCGACATCGACCCGGCGGCCGTCGACCAGGCCCGCCAAGCGGTCCCGGTCCTCGCCAACCGCCGCTTCTGACGCGATCGTCCCGAGATGAAGGGCACCATCTGGGAGCTTATGTGCTCTGACCAGCGGTTTCAGTTGTTTTCGATCTTGCTAGGCCGTCTACAGGCCGTGTCAGGCGGCAATGGGATCACTGGCCGCCAACTCGGCGAAGAACCCGTCGATGGCGGTTCGTGCCCGGGCGTGGGACGAGGGCAGCATATGCGTGTAGACACGCAGGGTGAACCCTGGGTCTTTGTGACCGAGGTAGTCCGCGAGTTCCCGGATGGTGACCGCAGCAGCGAGCATGGTGGAGGCGAAGGTGTGCCGTAGCGCGTGCATGCCGTCGATGCGGGTGCGGTAGTCCAGTCCGGCCGTGGTGAACGCGGGACGCCAGATCTTCGGGTTGTAGTTCTTGCTTTCCCACGCCAGCCCCGGGCCGGGGGCGACCAGCAGGGGCACGGTGACCTTGTGGCCGTTTGAGTCGCCCCAGGGCAGCGTCACCGGGGTTGCCGGATGGTTCTTGGCGTGGTCGGTGATCTGACGCGCCAGCGTGGCCGACAGCGGCACTGTGCGGGTCTTGCCGCACTTGGCCAGGCGGAACACCAGCCGTCCGCCGATCGGCCGCACTTGGCGCTGTACGTGCACGAGGGCACCGTCCGGGGTCCATTCGATGTCCTCGGGTGAGAACCCGAAAATCTCGCCTTGCCGCAGGCCCACACCCGAGCCCAGCGGTACCGCGATGCGTTGCCGGACAGGCAGCGCCGAGGCGATTGCCGAAACCCGCCCGGCGTCCCAGTTCCAGACCCGGGAGCTTCCCGCGCACCCCGTGATCCTCGCGTAACGCCTGGTCGATCTCCGCCAGCGCTTCGCTGACATCGGCCAGATCCTTCTCATTCCCCTCTTGCTTGGCTTCGCGGCCCCGGGCCGTCACATCCGCCCGGTACTTCATCAGCCACACGACCTCGGGATCGGGCTCCGCCGAATCCTCGGGTTCGTCATCGCGATGCCATCCCGATCCGCACTGGTCTTGTGCCGTCCGCAGATACTTCCGCGAACACGGCGGGCACACCGACTCCCACTGACTCCCGCAATCCCTCGGAACCAGCTCCTTGCCCTCGGTCTTGTTATCGATTCGCCACATCAGCATCGGCCGGACACACACGTCCGCAGCCTCAGCCGTCGCCTGCGCGATCTCCACGGCATGCGGACCCTTCAACCGCCGCACCGCCGACTCCTGCCGTGGCTCTTCCGTCTCGTTCGCGACACCATCGGCACATGCCGGAACCTCTATGTCGTTCCCGATGAAATCCCCCAAGCCAGGACAACCCAAGACCACTATGGACAAATAGACAGTCCATAGTGGCTAGTCATGAATAGCCGTACTCAAATTACAGTAAACCCGGCCCCACCCCAGAAGTAGGGGTTGCGCACCGTGACCCCCACCTCCCCACGCAACCGCTACATCCCCCAGCGGACAGGCCGTAACGTGGAAAGGTTGCCCACCAGAAAACACACACTCGCCGAGTTACCGACTGCCGAACTGCGCGCGTCCATTCACCGTCGGCGACCGCGACTCAAGCCATGACACGACGACGCCTCCAGCACCAGCCCAGGGGAAAATGAACACGTCGACGGCTACGCCGCGTTTCCTCTCTCGGCCATCGTCGTGGTGGTTCGAGCTAGTACGGCAGCAGCCATTTGGTTTTTGACCTGCGGGAACGTGTGGTTGGGGGCTGCATTCGATGTAGGGCAGCCGCCTGTTAATCATGTGTTT
>NZ_JBSFLZ010000008.1:0-109881 GCF_053599315.1 Saccharopolyspora sp. NPDC000995 | reverse complement strand
AACGGTTCCATCTTCGCCCACTGCTCGTTCGTCAGATCACCTCGACCCACACGAAGATCATCTCAAACCGAGATCAACTTCTGAAACAGACCCTAAGTGGCTTAGCCAATGGAGGCTGCCATGCCGAACGCCACCAATTCCCATCGGACCCACCGCCGCCGCGCCGTGATCGCTATCGACTTTGAAGGGTCAGGGTCTACGGTGGGCGTAGTCCGGTACCGGCAAGGAAGGCGTCGATGAGGCCGGACACGTACTGCATGCGCTTGAGTCGGGTACGAGCCAGCCCAGCCATGTGGATGATCGTGCCCGCAGCCAGGTTGGCCAGACTCCGTTTCAGGTGTGACCACACGCTCTCGACCGGGTTGAGCTCCGGCGCATACGACGGGAGTTGGTAGACACGCAGCCATGTTCTGGTCGCCAGCAGCCGGCGCATGAGGGCCGAGGTGTGAGCGCCCAGGTTGTCCCACACCAGCACGATCGGCCCGCCCAGTTGCTGGTGCGCGGCATCCAGCAGAGCGGCAAAGTCGCGTTCACGAAAGCCTTTCTTCTCGCCCTTGCGGCCTCGGTGCACCATCATCCGATAGATCAGCCGGGATTTCTGGTGCGGTTTGTAGCAGGCCAGTGCGGCGATGGAGATCCGGCCGGAGCCCTTACCGGTCACCCTGACCACAGGCGTGTGTCCTCGCGGGGCCCAGGTGCGGGCCCTGGCTGGTCTCAGCGTTTGTCCGGCTTCGTCGGCGAAGCAGATCCACGCGCCCAGCCTGCGCGCGATCCTTTTACCGTTGGCCAGGTCGTCTTCTTCCACTCGGTGATCGCCTGTTCGTCGCGTTCGGCGGCCCGGCGGATCGGCGCCTGTGGGCTCCAGCCCATCCGGTGCAGTAGTAACGCCACGCCTTTGAGGCTGTAGGAGACGTGGAACATCCGCCCGATCAGTTTCGCCACCCTGGCGAGGGTCCACCGTTGGTCCTCGGTCCAGCCTGCCGCAGCTGGACCGTCTCGTAGGGCTTGTTCCAGGCGGGCGATCTGCTGCTGGTTCAACTTGGTCTTCGGGCCGGGCCGTCCTTTCGACGCCAATGCCTCGACCCCGCCAGCAGTCCACGCTCGCCGCCACGCCCGTGCCGACTTCTCCGATATCTCAAGCGATCGTGCAACTTCTGGAGGCGATGCCCCCGCTTGGAACATCTCCGCCGCTTGCCGGCGAACCTGTTCACGCCGGGCACGCGCTGTTGGGCCGGTGCCGCCACCATCCGCGTATCGCACATCAGGATCTTCTCCGAAAGTCCAGAATAGACCCCGGCGACACGCCGAACCCTGAAGCTACAAAGTCAGTAGCACTGTCGGCACGACCATCGAGTGGTACGACTTGTGACCCCCACGAACTAACGCGACGCACTAACGACGTCTATGCAGGTAAGAGCCTCGCCCGGCCCTTCGGGGGCACTGCACGCAAAGACCGTGGGGACCGACTCACCCACACATGATCGTTAGCGCTCGACAGAGTGGGGAGCAGGAGTTACCTTCCGCTGCGGGACCACGTGCGCGACGCGCACGAGAGAGAGGTCCCGTCGTGGGTTGGATCGAGCCTTCCCGCCGCGCCGCGAAGCCGTGGCGCAGCATCGTCTGGATCGGCGTCTGGTGTTTCGGCCTGGTTCCGCAAGAGTTCAAGCTCGGATTTGATCACGGCATCGAATGAAGAGGCATCAAACACGTAGTCGAGCACGGAGCTAATCGCGGTGATAGGCACCCAGACGTCTCCGAGTCGCTCCCGGATCAGGAAGTCGACGATGTCCCCAAATGGGACATCGAAGGCAGACTCCATTACAGACGGGCTGGTGCGAGCAAGTGGGTGACCTTTGACGAAGTACTTCCAAAGACTGCTCCATGAACAGCAGGTCACCGGAGGTAGGGAGAACTGCAATGTCGACGACATCGACACCGTAGTTCTCGCAGTTCTTAAGGTGCTCGTTCAACCGGGTCGCCACCGAGTTAGCGCGTCCCGCTTTGGTTATTCCGGTGCTGAGGCTGAGAACGTATCCGCCCCGGACGCCCTCCCACAGACGCTTCACATACCCCCGCCCTCCCGGGGAGGTCCACTCAACATGCGGGTTGAACATGTGAACCTGCGGATTGGCTGGGTCCGGCTGATGCTCCAGCCGAGCGGCGGCTTCACGGCCTCCGCGGCAGCCCGCTTGTGCCAGCGCTTCAGCCGTTGGTTGCACTCGGGGCTGCACTCGACGTGGGCCTTGCACTGCGTGGCTTGCACCGTAGTCCTCGCAGCCCGGGCAGAAGCGAAGTAGCCGCCCCGCTGACTTCGTTCACGCGCAAAGCAAACTCCCGGTTAACCTTCCGCGAACCGTGCGCTTGCCCAGCGGCTCCTAGCGTTGGTGGTGATCCTGTTGTCGGACGCGGAAAGACGGGGAGCCGATGCATGAATTGGCGGTGAACGTCCTGGACTCGCGGTCGTTGGTGACCGGTCTCGGGGCGCTCGGGGTATTCCTGGTGCTGTTCGCCGAGACGGGGCTGCTGATCGGCTTCTTCCTCCCCGGAGATTCGCTGCTGTTCACCGCTGGGGTGCTCGCGGCCACCGGCGTGTCAGGTGGCTCCGCCTTGCTGCCGTTGCTGGTCGCCTCGGTTGCGGGGGCGTTGGCCGGAGCGCAGGTCGGCTACCTGATCGGCCGACGCGGCGGGGCCGCCCTGCTCCGCCGGGTGCGAAACCGGCGTCTGCACGAAGGCGTGGACCGCGCGGGGCGACTGCTGGACCGCTACGGCTACGGCAAGGCCATCGTGCTGGCCCGGTTCATCCCGGTCGTGCGCACCGTGCTGAACCCGATGGCCGGGATCACCGGGGTGCCTGCCGGGGTGTTCACGCGCTGGCAGGTCGCCGGCGGTCTGCTGTGGACGGTCGGTGTGCTGCTCGCCGGGTACTTCCTTGGCACCTCGGTGCCGAGCATCGACGACTACCTCATGCCCATGATCGCCGTGATCGTCATGCTGTCCCTAGTGCCGGTGGCGTTGGAGGTGTACCGGTCGCGCCGGACTCCGGAAGCGCGGTGAAGGGCGCGCCCGTCTATCCCGACAGCGACGGGTACCTGGCGGCGACGCAGTTCGCGGAGCGCACGCCTTGGCTCTGGGCACCCGTGGTCCTGTTCACGACTTACGGCGTTATAGCCCTGCTCTTGGCGGTTCTGGGGATGCTGTGGTGGGCGCGACGAGCCGACTCCACCACCGCGGCGAAGGTGCTCTGGGTGGGCATCGCGGTAGTCGCGGCGTACGCGGTGAACAGCGCGTTGAAGGACGTGGTGGCCGAACAGCGCCCGTGCCGGGCATTGCCGGAAGTGATCACGGTGCTGCCTTGCGACGGTCCAACAGATTACGCGTTCCCCAGCAACCACACCGTCATCTTCGCCGCCTTCGCGGTGTCCACTTTGATCGTTCGCCGAAGCTGGGGCTACGTCGCGGTGGTCGTGGCGCTGTTGATGGGGTTGTCCCGCATTTACGTCGGGGCGCACTACCCGCACGACGTGATCGCCGCCTTGGTCGTCGGCGCTGTTCTCGGTGGCGCGTGGTTCGTCGTGCACCGTCCCCTGACTGCCGGTGTGGAGCGCTTGCGCAGAGCTGGGCTACGGGTCGGGTGATTCGGCAATTGGAAGCAGCAGGGTGAAGGTCGGCGGAACGGGCTTCCGCAGCCACAGACGTCCTCCTTCGCCCTCGGCGAGGCCACGCGCCAGCGCCAGCCCGATCCCGCGCCCGTCGCCTTCTCGCCGCTGCGTGAACGGATCCAGGTCGGCGTCGATGCCGGCCCCCTCGTCGGAGACGTCGATGGCCAACACGTCCCCAGCGTCCCGCGCGGTGACCGTCACGGTGCCCGCGCCGTGCGTCGTGGCGTTGTCCAGCAGGACCGCCAGGACCTGGCGGATGGCCGCGGCGGACGCGTTCGGCCGACCAGCCCCGGGCGCCGGGACCGGGACCAGCAGTTCCCTGCCCTGCGCGGCCAGCAGGCCGCCCCAGCTCTCCCGCACTTCTGCGAGCAGTTCGTCCAGGTCCACGGGCGCGGACCCCGACCCGCTGGTGCGGGCCAGGAGCAGCAGATCGTTGATCGTGCGTTCCAGCCGGTCCGCCGCATCGATGCTCGCCTGGATCGCGGGGCGGGGGTCCGGGTCGCGCGAGTCGAGCGCGGCCTCCAGCTGCAGCCGCAGCCCCGCCAGTGGCGTCCGGAGCTGGTGCGAGGCGTTCGCGGAGAACGCGCGCTCGCGGGCGAGGATCTCGCCGAGGCGGTGCGCGGTGGTCTCCATCGCGGAAGCGACGGAATCGATCTCGGGTATCCCGGCGCGGCTGGTGCGCACTATGAAGTCGCCCTCCCCGAGCTGCTGGGCGGCGTGCGAGAGCTCGTCCAGGGGCCGGGTGAGCCGCCGGGCCATGCCGCGCGCCATCAACCAGGCGGCGCCCACGGCCAGCACCGACAACCCGACCATGGCGAGCCAGGTCACGGCGGTGCGCAGGTAGACCTCGCTGTATGGGGTGGCCGCACGGACGACGCCGACGACCGTGCCGGTGTCGGCGATCGGCACCGCCACGACGAGATCTCCGCCCCCAGAGCTGGTCGCCACATCACCGCGCTGGGCGGCGATGACTGCTGGATCGGCGTCGGCGGGGCCGTTGCCGGTCTCGAACTGCCCGGTCGGCGAGTACAGCGCGAGCCGCGTCTCCGGCTGGGCCGGTGGCAGCTGGAGCGGGCGCTGGTCGCGGATCAGCTCGTCGGCGACGGACAGGGCCGCGGCCTCTGCAACGCGTTCCAGTTCCGCGCGCTCGTCCTCGAGGTAGTAGCGAGCCACAGCCGCAGCGAGCGGCAGGCCGAAGAGGCCGATCGCCAGCACGGCGGCCAGCACCGTGAGTGCCACGATGCGCCTGCGCACTGTCGCGCCTCCTCGCCCTGTTCAGCCAGCCATGTTCTCCAGCCGGTACCCGTGTCCGCGGAGGGT
Organism: Saccharopolyspora sp. NPDC000995; assembly: GCF_053599315.1. Lineage (NCBI taxonomy): Bacteria > Bacillati > Actinomycetota > Actinomycetes > Pseudonocardiales > Pseudonocardiaceae > Saccharopolyspora > Saccharopolyspora sp. NPDC000995. Next base: position 104,902 of record NZ_JBSFLZ010000008.1, on the reverse strand, counting down.
GGCGATCCTCGGCACGTGCTGGGGTGATGTTGCGGCCGCGGCGAGCTTCTGGCGCAGCGCGGCGATGTGCACGTCGAGGGTCTTGCTGGAGCCGTACCAGTGCTCGTCCCACACCTCGGTCATGAGCGTGTCCCGGCTCAGGGCCACGCCCGGTTCCGCGGCGAGGCGGGCCAGCAGGTCGAACTCCTTCGCCCGCAGCAACACCTCCCGGCCGTCGAGGCTAGCGCGCCTGGCCGCCGTGTCGATGCGCAAGCGCCCCACGGTGACGACCGCTTGGGCCCCGGCGGCGGGGCCACGCCGGAGGTGCGCGCGGATGCGGGCCAGCAGCTCACCGAGGCGGACGGGCTTGGTGAGGTAGTCGTCGGCGCCGGCCTCAAGGCCCACCACGACGTCCATCTCTTCGTGGCGCGCGGTCAGGATCACCAGCACGCACTTCCCCTGCGCCTCGCGCAGTCGGCGACATACCTCGACGCCGTCGAGGTCCGGCAGGCCTAGATCCAGCAGGACGAGCTCGAACTCCCGGTCACCGGCCTGCTCCAGGGCATCCCGACCGGTGCGCTGCCAGGACACCTCGTAGCCGTGCGAACGCAGGCTCAACTCCAGGGCCTGGCCGATCGTGTGATCATCTTCCACCACCAACAGCCGAACCATGCCTGCAGGATATCCACTACCATCCGCCGCGCCCCGATGCGGGAGGACTGCCGCCCAAGCGGCTTGAACAGCCGATACGGGGTCCGTGTGACGTTGGTGGACCAGCAGCGCGGCAGGTGGCATGGTGATCGCATGCCCGTCCACCACCCTGTCTTCGCACGCTTCTACGGCCGGCTGAGCCGGGCCATGGAGCGCCGCGGCATGGCCGAGCACCGCAAAGCGCTGCTCGCCGGCCTCACCGGAACCGTGATCGACATCGGCGCGGGAAACGGGCTCAACTTCGCGCATTACCCATCGACCGTGACCCGCGCCCTGGCCGTGGAGCCCGAACCGCACCTGCGCCAGGTCGCTCGGCGCGCTGCAGCGTCGGCGCCGGTACCGGTCGAAGTCGTCGACGGCGTCGCCGAACGGCTGCCGACCGAGGACAGTAGCGCCGATGCCGCGGTCGTGTCGCTCGTGCTCTGCTCGGTGCGGGATCAGGCGGTGGTCCTGCGGGAGGTCCAGCGGGTGCTCAACCCGGGCGGACAACTGCGCTTCCTCGAACACGTCCGAGCCGACTCCCCCGGCTTGGCGCGCGTCCAGCGCGCTCTCGATGCGACCGTCTGGCCCCACCTGGCCGGGGGCTGCCACTCCGGCCGCGACACCGCGGCGGCGATCGAGCGCACCGGCTTCACGCTCGACCGGCTGGACCGCTTCCTGTTCCCGGAAGTCTGCACCCCGCTGTCCTTCTACATCAGCGGCACAGCGGTGCACGGCAGAGCCGATTGACCTGCCTGTGGACGACGAGTTCCAGATCGTCCGAAAAGGACGTTCGATTCAGCGGTCCGCAGTCGTAAGCGTTGGACGATCCGCTCACCCTGCAGTCCTCGGCGGAGCCGCGGTGATCCTGCTCGCCGTCGCCGCCGCGATCCGTGCACGATGACCGCCCGCGAGCGCTTTTCCCGTTGTGAGAATCAGCGGGCCGGGGCCGACCCGCCCCAGCTCCTCGTAACTTGATCTCAATGCGGCGCGACTTGCTCACCTCGGCCTTGGGCACCTTCACCGAAAGCACCCCGTCCGCGAGGTTCGCCTCGATCTTGTCCGCGTCGACCTCCCCCGGCAGGGTTCCGCGGAAGGAGAAGCTGCCGGTGCGTCGCATCTTGCGCCGCAGCACACCGGTGTGCTCCTTCTCTCTGAGCTCACCCGTGATCCACAGTTCCTGCCCACGTACTTCGACGGCGATGTCCTCCCGGCGCACACCGGGCAGGTCGACCTCGAACACGTAGGCGTTCTCGGTCTCCTCCACGTCGACCATCGGCTGCAACGCGACACCGGTCCGCGTCATGGCCCACCCCGGGTCGAAGAGCTGTCCCATGCGATCCCAGATCTCTTCCAGCTCGCGGAGCGGCTCCTGCCACATATTCGGGGGCCCCGCCCACTCCCGACATTCGCCGCGTCGGACGGGCATCCGCTCAGCGATCCTGATCCCTCCCCACAACACGTGCGTTCCGACTCGGTACGTACCCGTCGCCGCGGCCGCACCAAACCACGTTTATCCGGCCAGTTATGCGGGAACTGCTGGCGGAGGAGCCAACAAATGGTGCCCGGTTTCCTGCTGCCTTTCGGCTACCGGCATTCGCTTCTCGGGTCATCCTGTCCCCGCTGGGGAGTTCCGCGTTCCTCACAGTCGGCCTACCAAACGACACTTCGCTTGGACCCCAACGGGATTGTCACGTTCCACATCAGACAGTTACGACCGGGTTGGATGCCCTCTGAACCCCGGGGACGGTGGTGCGCTCCCGCCCGGCCAAATTCCTCCGGGCGGCACCCGCCGCCTCACAACGGCCGGCCCCTATCTCCCACTACTGCATCCCATCGGTGGGAGTGCTCATGACGAGGCGTCAACGAGGGTTCACGCGATTCACCCGTCCGGAGTTCGTGGCGGCGCCTCTGCGCGATCCGCTCGATGATCAGCGGCCGCAGCTCCGCGACGTTGCGGACCCGGTCGGCGTTGGTCGACAACCGCGCGTCGTCGGCGAGTTCCGTGATGCCGAGGACGTCGGCGAACTGGCTGAACTGCCGGTCGTTGCCCGCTCCGATGAAGACTGGTTGAGCACCTGCTGGCCGCCGGACGCTGCGAAGTCCACGCAGATGTTTCGTCTTGTTCTGTTGATCCACGTGTGGTTGGCGCTCATCGTCTCGCTGGTGAACGGCGGCCCCCAGGTGCGTGTGTCGTCACTGGCGGGCGGCTCGATCTTGATCACCTCGGCGCCGTGGTCGGCGAGCATCTGGCAGCACAGCGGCCCGACGAGAATGCGGGACATGTCCACGACGCGGATGCCGTGGAGGCTGCCGTTCGGTGCGGTCATGGCGGATCGCCGTTTTGATCGGCGGTTGCGGAAATGGTTTCGGGCGGGCGTGCGGCGAAGGGGTCCGCGGCGATTTCGGACGAAGGTAGCCGGCCAGTTCTTTCCGATCACGCAACTTTGCGCGCTGCGCAAAATTCCAGTACCGTGGTCGTCATGGGCATTGAGGATCGCGAGCGGTCAGGGTTGCGGGAGCGCAAGAAGCAGGAGACCCGCCTAGCCCTGAGCTGGGCGGCCATCCGCCTCACCGTGGAGCGGGGACTCGAGGACGTGCGCGTCGAGGACATCACCGCCGAAGTCGGCGTATCCCCGCGCACCTTCAACAACTACTTCGCCAGCAAGGGCGAAGCGATCGCCGCGCGACACCTGGAAAGAGCCCGCCAGATCGCGGTGGAACTGCGCGCGCGGCCGGAATCCGAACCGCTGTGGGAGGCCATCACCAACGCCGCGATGGCGCAGTTCGGGCTGGAACAGGGCACCGGTGAACGACAACCGGACCGGCAGTGGCTCGACGGCGTTCGCCTGATGGTTTCCGAGCCGGCGCTGCAAGGCGAGTTCATCAAGGCCAACGCAGCGGCCGAGTCCGAACTCGCCGCCGCCATCGCCGAGCGCACCGGCACCGACTCGACGCGCGACCTGTACCCGCGACTGGTGGCCGGTGCGGTCGGAGCCGCGATCGCGGCAGCCATCGGGCACTGGCTGACCGCCGAAGAACCCACCCCGGTGGCGCCGGTACTGCGCGACGCCCTCCAACAACTCGCCAACGGAATGCCCGTCCGCTGAGCAACTCGACCGTCGACCCGGCGCTGCCGGGTCGACCGACCATGCCTTTTCCGTCACATCAAGGAGAAAAGCTTTGATCGCCGATGTCGTGATCGCGGGTGCCGGCCCGAACGGGCTGATGCTGGCCTGCGAGCTGAGCCTGGCCGGGACGAAACCGCTGGTGCTCGAACGTCTCCCGGAACGCGCGACCTTGCAGCGGGCCAACGGACTGGTCGGGCAGGTGGTGCGGATGCTCGACCGCCGAGGCCTGCACCAGCGCTTCAGCGGCAGCTCCAAGCCACCGCAACCCGCTCCGGCCTTCGTGTTCGGCGCGATGCCGCTGGATCTCAGCGCCATCGAGGACAACCCGATCTACCTGATGCAGGTGCCGCAGCGCCGCATCGAGCAGGTCCTGGAAGACCGGGCCGTCGAACTCGGAGTGGAAATCCGCTGGGGCCACGAACTCGTCGGGCTGACCCAGGACGACGATGCGGTCGCCATCGACGTCGCCGGGCCGGATGGCCCCTACCGGCTGCGCGCCCGGTACCTGGTCGGCGCGGACGGTGGGCACAGCCCGACCCGCAAGTTCTCCGGCATCGGTTTCTCCGGTGTCACCAGTGAGAAAATCGTTTCACGCCTGGCGCACGTCAGCATCGCGAGCTCGCTGGTCGATCCGGCGACGGGCGGGCTGGACGTCCCCGGCTACGGCGTCATCCCGCCGTTCATGCACCATCGCACCGAACGAGGGGTGTTGGCGTACGCCCCTTTCCTCGACGGCAGAACGACGGTGTCCACAATGGAGTGGAACTCGGCCGGAGCGGACGGAACCGAGCTGACGCTGGAGGAGCTGCGTGCGAGCGCGCGCCGCGTGCTCGGGGTGGACTTGCCGCTGGAGCCGCCAGAAGGCGATGGCCCGCACCTCGCGCGCCGGTTGACGGGCGGCAACACCCGGCTGGCCGACCGGTTCCGGGACCGGCGCGTGCTGCTGGTCGGCGATGCGGCCCACGTGCATTCGGCGATCGGCGGCCCCGGCTTGAACCTGGGCCTGCAGGACACCGTGAACCTGGGCTGGAAGCTCGCCGCCGAGCTGCGGGGCTGGGCGCCGCCCGGGCTGCTCGACAGCTACGAAGCCGAGCGACGGCCCGTGGCCCGGCGAGTGGTGATGCACACCCAGGCCCAATCGGCGCTGCTCGCCCCGGGCAGCGAAACCACAGCGGTGCGAGAGCTCTTCGGTGAACTCCTCCGCGAGCCGCGCAACATCCAGCACATCGCGGACACGATGGCAGGCGCGGACGTCCGCTACGAGATGGGCACTTCCGCGACGCACCCGCTGGTCGGCCGGTGGGCGCCCGACCTACTGCTCGACACCGAAACCTGCACCGTTCGGCTCGCGGAGCTGACCGCGGACGCCCGGCCGCTCCTGCTCGACATGACCGAAAGCGCCGCGCTGTCCGAAGACCTCTCCGGCTGGAATGACCGGGTGGAGCTGGTCAGCGGCCTCGCCGGGACTTCGACGACCGCGATGCTGCTGCGCCCGGACGGTTACGTCGCCTGGGCGTCGAGTTCCGCTCAACCGGACACCCAGGAGCGACGGACCCTCCGCGAAGCCCTGACCACGTGGTTCGGCCCCGGGGAACAGCCGGTCAGCAGCGAAACTTGATGTTCTCAATCACCACCGGCAGGGCGGGTTCGCCGTCCTGGTCGCCGTTCTCGCCGAGCGCATCCGCGCCGCGGGTGGCGAGGTACTGCAGGAGCCCGTCGACCAGCCGTACGGCGTCCGCGACTGCGCCTTCCGCGACCCCGCGGGCAACATGCTGCGCTTCACCCAGCCCCGCGAGCCGTGATCCGGTCCTCGTCGTGATGCCGAGCTCGGGTCCTGGAGACCGCGGTCCTTAAGAACCCGAGCGGGAGGAGATCCAGCGGTGTCCGCGAACACCCCGGTCAGGCGTCGACGTAGGCCGCGAGGTGCTCGCCGGTGAGGGTGGAGCGCGCGGCGACGAGGTCGGCGGGCGTGCCCTCGAAGACGACCCGGCCGCCGTCGTGGCCTGCACCGGGGCCGAGGTCGATGATCCAGTCGGCGTGCGCCATGACCGCCTGGTGGTGCTCGATGACGATGACCGACTTGCCGGCATCGACGAGCCGGTCCAGCAGGCCGAGCAGCTGCTCGACGTCGACGAGGTGTAGACCGGTGGTCGGTTCGTCGAGGACGTAGACGCCGCCTTTCTCGGCCATGCGGGTGGCCAGCTTGAGCCGCTGCCGCTCACCGCCGGACAGCGTGGTGAGCGGCTGGCCGAGGCGGAGGTAGCCGAGCCCGACGTCGGCGAGGCGCTCGAGGATCTTGTGCGCGGCCGGGACCTTCGCATCCCCGGAGCCGAAGAACTCCGCGGCCTCGGCCACCGACATCGCGAGCACCTCGCTGATGTCGCGACCGCCGAAGTGGTAGTCCAGCACCGCTGCCTGGAACCGCTTCCCCTCGCACTCCTCGCAGGTGGTGGCGACGCCGGCCATCATCGCCAGGTCGGTGTAGATGACACCGGCACCGTTGCAGTTGGGGCAGGCGCCTTCCGAGTTGGCGCTGAACAGCGCCGGCTTCACGCCGTTGGCCTTCGCGAACGCCTTGCGGATCGGGTCGAGCAGTCCGGTGTAGGTCGCCGGGTTGCTCCGCCGCGAGCCGCGGATCGCGGTCTGGTCGACCGCCACCACTGCGTCCCGCCCGGACACCGAGCCGTGGATCAGCGAGCTCTTGCCCGAGCCCGCCACCCCGGTGACGACGACCAGCACGCCGAGCGGGATGTCGACGTCGACGTCCTGGAGGTTGTGGGTTCCGGCGCCGCGCACCTCCAACATGCCCGACGGCGTCCGCACCGACGGCTTCAGGCAGGCGCGGTCATCCAGGTGCCGCCCGGTGAGCGTCTCGCTGGCCCGCAGCGCGTCGATGGTGCCCTCGAACACGACCTCTCCGCCCTCGGTGCCAGCGCCCGGGCCGAGATCGACGACGTGGTCGGCGATCGCAATCGCCTCCGGCTTGTGCTCCACGACCAGCACGGTGTTGCCCTTGTTGCGCAGCTGCAGCAGCAGGCCGTTCATTCGCTGGATGTCGTGGGGGTGCAGCCCGATCGTCGGCTCGTCGAAGACGTAAGTGACGTCCGTGAGCGACGACCCGAGGTGCCGGATCATCTTGGTGCGCTGCGCCTCGCCGCCCGACAGCGTGCCCGACGGCCGGTCGAGCGAGAGGTAGCCCAGCCCGATCTCGACGAACGAGTCGAGGGTGTGCCGCAGCGCGGTCAGCAGCGGCGCAACGGACGGTTCGTCCAGGCCCCCCGCCCACTCGGCCAGGTCGGTGATCTGCATGGCGCAAGCGTCGGCGATGTTGATCCCGTCGATCTTCGACGACCGGGCCTGCTCGCTGAGCCGGGTACCGTCGCACTCGGGGCAGGTGGCGAAGGTGACCGCCCGCTCCACGAAGGCCCGGATGTGCGGCTGCAGCGAGTCGACGTCCTTGGACAACATCGACTTCTGGATCTTGGGGATCAGGCCTTCGTAGGTCAGGTTGATGCCGTCGACCTTGATCTTGGTCGGCTCTTTGTGGAGCAGGTCGTGCAACTGCTTCTTGGTGAACTTGCGGATCGGCTTGTCCGGGTCGAAGAAGCCGCAGCCCTTGAAGATGCGGCCATACCAGCCGTCCATGCTGTAGCCGGGGATAGTGAGCGCGCCCTCGTTGAGCGACTTGCTGCCGTCGTACAGCTGGGTCAGGTCGATGTCGTTGACCGAGCCACGGCCCTCGCAGCGCGGGCACATGCCGCCGGTGATGCTGAAGCTGCGACGCTCCTTCACAGTCTGCCCGCCGCGTTCGAGCGTGACCGCGCCCGCTCCGCTGATGGAGGCGACGTTGAAGGAGAACGCCTGCGGCGAGCCGATGTGCGGCTTTCCGAGGCGGCTGAACAGGATGCGCAGCATCGCGTTGGCGTCGGTGGCGGTGCCGACCGTCGAGCGGGGATCGGCACCCATCCGCTCCTGGTCGACGATGATCGCGGTCGTCAGCCCGTCCAGGACGTCGACCTCGGGCCGTGCCAGCGTCGGCATGAAGCCCTGCACGAAGGCACTGTAGGTCTCGTTGATCAGCCGCTGCGACTCCGCGGCGATCGTGCCGAACACCAGCGAACTCTTGCCCGAGCCGGAGACACCGGTGAACACCGTCAGCCGGCGCTTCGGGATCTCGATGCTGACGTCCTTGAGGTTGTTCACGCGTGCGCCGTGCACGCGAATCAGATCGTGGCTGTCAGCGACGTGCGGCTCAGGCGACTGCGCATCCGTCCTGGTGGCCATGCTCATGGTGCCTCCATCTGTTGGCGGACCCGCCTCCGCGGTCTCCGTCGGTCGCCTGGCTCGATCCGACCAGTTCCGGGCAGTACGTCCGGCCCCCTTCGCCGGCGCGGTCACCGGCGATGGGCCGCTGTCCACCTGCTCGGTGGTACCAGCCGGGGTGGCGCAAGCCGTTCACGTGCTTTGGCCCCGGGTGCCGCTGGGCCCGAGACGCCAGATTAACCAGCGGTTCGGCGCGGCAAGCGCACACGGGTCGAAGTCGGTGTTGCAGGTCGTGGCTGTGACCTGCGGCTGGGGCCCTGACGCGCAGGCGAGCAGCAGCCGGACGCCGCTCGGCGACGCGACCAGCCCAACGGCCCGGTAGGCCGGAATAGATCTTGAAGGTAACCCACAAGGGTGAAGATTACTTTCGATCAATACATTGTGTAATCAGCCAGCGCTCACCCTCCAGGCCACCGCTACCAGGAACGACACTTGAATCAAGGGATCTTGCAGGGTTTCCTGATCGGGATTGACTACCCCATAAGGAGTTGGCCTTGCGACCTCGACTACGTAGCGTGTCCGATGGTCGGCCACCCCCCGAGCCGACCGACCGGGAGCCCGCAGCGCCGCACCCTGCCCCGCGGGCTCCCACCCCCGAAGAAACGACTGGGCAGGGCCGACACCTCGAACCACGTTCCGCCGGCACCACAAGCACGCCGGGCGGTCAATCGTGCGCGGGTCGCAGGCGCAGCAGGAGATCATCCATGGCGCGCAACAACCGCATGTCCCCCACCAGCCGAATCGCCTCCGGAGCAATCCTCGCCGGCCTGATCGCCGCCGCTGCGCTGGCGACCGCCCTCCCCGCCAGTGCCGCCGCGGCGTCCACTTGGGACGCCGTCGCGAAGTGCGAGAGCTCCGGGAACTGGAAGGCCAACACCGGCAACGGTTTCTCCGGCGGCCTGCAGTTCACCCCGTCCACCTGGGCCGCGTTCGGCGGCACCGCCTACGCCCGAAAGGCGCACCAGGCGACGCGCGAGCAGCAGATCGCGGTCGCGGAAAAGGTCCTCAAGGCCCAGGGGCCCAAGGCCTGGCCGGTGTGCTCGAGGAAGGCCGGACTCCACAAGTGACCGGTTCCCGCCCGTGAGCACTTCCAGGGGCTGCGGCACCGCGAAGTGCGCACGGGCGATCACCGGGGGCAACACTCAATCGCGGGTGGAGCGTGACGGTGCCCACCGAACCTCGGGTGCGGAATAAACGGGGCGGTTGTTCCGTTATCGCTGCTGCGCGGGGCAGGGGCCTCGCGCTTGTCGCACGCGATGAAAGGCTGATGCTGCCGTGGCTGTTGCCCTCTCCATTCTCGATCTGGCACACATCGGCCCTGGAGAGACGGCCGGCGACAGCTTCGCCGCCAGCGTCGACCTGGCACAGCGCGCCGAAGCCCTGGGCTACCGGCGGATCTGGTACGCCGAGCACCACAACATGTCGTCGATCGCGTCGTCGGCGACCAGCGTGCTGATCGGGCACGTGGCCGCTCACACCAAGACCATCCGGCTCGGCGCCGGTGGCGTGATGCTGCCCAACCACTCGCCGCTGACCATCGCCGAGCAGTTCGGCACCCTAGAAACTCTGTTCCCGGGACGCATCGACCTCGGCCTCGGCCGGGCCCCGGGCAGCGACCAGAAGACCATGCGGGCGCTGCGCCGCGACCCTGCCGCGGCCGACACCTTCCCCCAGGACGTGTTGGAGCTGCAGGGCTATCTGTCGGGCGAGACCCGGATCCCCGGGGTCAACGCGACGCCCGGCGCGGGCACCAACGTGCCGCTGTACATCCTCGGTTCGTCGCTGTTCGGCGCCAGGCTCGCCGCCGTGCTCGGCTTGCCGTACTCGTTCGCCTCGCACTTCGCGCCGGATGCGCTGGATGCCGCCGTCTCGGTCTACCGGCGGGAGTTCCAGCCGTCCGCCCAGCTCGCGGAGCCCTACGTGATCGCCGGGGTCAACGTGATCGCGGCCGACACCACCCACGAGGCCGAGCAGCACTTCCAGGCGGCGAAACGCTACCGGGTGGCCCGGATGCTGGGTCAGGGCCGGGAATTCACCCCGGAGGAGGCGGACGCCATCCTCGCTTCCCCGGCTGGACAACAGGTTCTGCAGATGACCAAGTACACCGCCGTCGGCACCCCGACCGAAGTGGACGACTACCTGGACGGGTTCGTCGAGCGGTCGCAGGCCGACGAGCTGATCGTCGTGTCCGCCGCGCCGGACCGCACCGCCTGGCGCCGCTCGCTCGAACTGCTCTCCGAGGTCCGCCGTCTGGTGGCCGCCTGACGGAAAGATCTCGTGAAGCGGTGCGGGCAGCGGGACCTCGGACGCCGCCCGGACTGGCGGGTCCCCGGCCCGTGCATGACCGCGCGACTTCGAAGCGGCCTCGCCAGGGGACTTCTGGGAGCCCGCGGCATGCGGTCTCCACCGGCTGGGTTCGCACCGCAACGCCGATCGCGCCCACAGGTAGCCTGCCAGCGCGATCGGCGCCATCGCCGACGAGAACGATCTCCACCAGGTGGACGCAATTTAAAGCGAACGGCCACCAGGAGGACTTCCCGCGGTGTCCATGCGGTCGAGTACCTTCCAGCACGAGGTGACATCTCTGACCATAGTGGACCGTCAGCGGACCGGTGCGCTCCAGCGCAGGCTGGTTCCGCCCGACGGCAGCTGATCCACCGTGCACTGGCCGCCGAGCTGGGCGGCGCGCTCGGCGAGGTTGTGCAATCCGCTGTGCGCCACGGTTTCCGGGATTCCGACACCGTTGTCCGTCACGTCGATCGCCAGGTTCCCGTCCAAGGAGATCGTGACCAACAGCTCCGTCGCCCGCGCATGCCTGACCACGTTGCTCACCGCTTCCAGGACGACGGCCTCGGCGTGCTCGGCCAACTTCGGCGGCAGCACGTCGAGCGGGCCCGACATTCGCACGGTGATCCTGAGCGGGTTGTCACCGACCACGTCCGTGATCACGCGCTGCACCCGCGCCCGGAACCGCACCGCGGTCTCGGCGGTGGCCTGCAAGTCGAAGATGCTGGCCCGCAGGTCCTGGATCACCTCGTGCAGCTGGTCGATGTGCTCGGTCAACCGGTCGGCCACGATGGGCGACTTCGCCCGGCGCTGCGTGCCCTGCATGGCCATGCCGATGGCAAACAGCCGCTGGATGACGTGGTCGTGCAGGTCTCGGGCAATCCGATCGCGGTCGGCAAGCACGTCGAGCTCCCGGCGCGCGGCCTGCGCCTCGGCCCACTGCAACGCCAGCGCCGCCTGGTCGGCGAACGAGGACACCACCTGCAGCTGGTCCTCATCGAAGTCGGCAGAGTCCACCGTGCGCGCCGCGAGCAGGACCCCGGAGGTCATCTCGTCGGCCCGCATCGGAACCGCGAGCGCGGGCCCGAACCGGACGACCTGGCCTTCGGTCAGGTCGAAGGCTAGGTTCGAGACGTTGCGCGGGATCCGCTCCCGGAACACCTGCCCGGTGGTCGTGCCGCTGATCGGGATTGTCCGGTGCGTCAGGTCGTCGACGTCCACCCCGACGGACATTCTGATGATGAGCTCGCTGACGCGTTCGTCCGGCGTGTCCTCGCCGCGCACCGGCACGGCGATCAGGGCGTAGTCGGCGGCGGTGAGCTCCGCGGCGCGCTCGGCGATCAACTGCAACGCGTCGATGGGGTCGGTGCCCGCCAGCAGCGCCGCCGTGATCTCGCTGGTGGCATCCAACCAGCGCTCGCGGCGGCGGACTTCCTCGAACAGGCGGGCGTTGTCCACCGAGATGCCCGCCGCACCCGCCAAGGCCTGCATGACGACCTCGTCGTCGTCGGTGAAACTACCGCCGCCGCGCTTCTCCGTCAGGTACAGCCGCCCGAAGGTCTCCTGCCGGGCGCGGATCGGCACCCCGAGGAAGCCACCCATCGGCGGGTGGTGGGGCGGGAACCCCACCGAGGCCGGGTGGGAGGCGATGTCGTCCAGACGCAGCGGCTTGTCTTCCTCGATGACCACGCCGAGGACGCCGTGCCCGGTGGGCAGCGCCCCGATGAGCTCGCGCGTCGGCTCGTCGATGCCCTCGTACACGAACTGGCTGAGCTCGCCGTTGGCGCCCAGCACGCCGATGGCGCCGTAGCGGGCGTCGACGAGGTCCATCGCAGTGTGCACGATTCGCCGCAGCGTCGCGTCGAGTTCTAGCTCCGACGAGATCGCGAGCACGGCCGAAAGCAGCCCGTCCATCCGGTCGCGCAGCCCGATGATCTCCTCGATGCGCACCTGGACCTGAGTCAGCAGCTCCCTTAGCCGCAGCCTGGAGAACGCATCCTCAACCGACCGCGGCGGGCCCTGCGACTCCTCCCCCGAACTCGGCACGTCCGCCCTGCTCACACCTCCACTGTGACACGTACTAACGGTTCGCACCGGGGCTCGGCCTGGTCCAGTGGTGACGATCGGCTCTGGTTCACCGGACCGCGACACCGGCATCCTCACAACAACTGCGACCTTAGGGGATAACGATGAACACGCCCATCGGCGCAGTGGGGTACCTGACGGCTGACCAGACCTGGGCTGCACTACTCAAGGCCACCGCCGCGCCGTCGTTGTACAACAGTCAGCCCTGGCGGTTTCACTGCACACCAGATGGCATCGCGTTGTACGCGGACCGGTCCCACGCCGTGCAGGTGGCGGATCCGGAGCACCGGGAGCTCGTGCTCGCCTGCGGTGCGGCGCTGTTAAACCTGCGGCTGGCGATACGGGTGCTCGGCGTGCAGCCGGATGTGCGTGTGCTGCCCGGGCACTGCTCGCCGGATCTGCTCGCGATCGTCCGCCCCGTCCGGCGGCGCCCGCCGACGCCCACCGATGTCGAACTGGCGGCGGCGATCCCCCGGCGTCGAACAAACCGCAAGCCGTTCCTGCCCGACTCGGTCCCGCCGTCGCTGCACGGCCAGCTGCGACAAGCGGCGGAAGTGGAGCGGGCGTGGCTGGCCATCCCCGAGCGGAACCAGCTGCCGAAGGTGCAGGCGCTAACCCAGCAGGCGCACGAGGCGCAGATCTCCGACGCGAAGTTCATGGCGGAGCTGCAACATTGGACGGGCCGCGACTCCAGCTCGCCCGACGGGGTGCCCGCGCGCAGCAGCGGTCCACGGCCGGAGCCGCAGGACGAATGGGTGCTGCGCGACTACAGCAGCGGTCAGGCGGAGGCTCGGGTCATGGGCAAGGACTTCGAGCCCGAGCCTCTGATCTGCGTCCTCGGCTCGTTCCAGGACGGCGTGCTGGCGCAGCTGCACGCCGGGATGGCGATGCAACGCGTGCTGCTGGCCGCCACCGCCGCCGGGCTGTCGAGCTCGTTCCTCTCCCAGGTGGTCGAGGTTCCCAGCACCCGCAAGGAACTTCGCTCGCTCATCGGTGGCGGGTTGTGGCCGCAAGCGGTGTTGCGCATCGGCTACGGATCTCCGGTACCGGCGACGCCGCGCCGCCCCTTGCACGAAGTGGTCAGCGGCGAGCCCATCCCCCGCGCCTGAGCGCGGTCAGGTGCCTTTCGGCCGGTGGTGCAGCTGGGTGGCCAGGACCGCCGCCTGCGTTCGGCGTTGCAGCCCCAGCTTCGACAGCAGGCGGGACACGTAGTTCTTGACCGTCTTCTCCGCCAGGTACATGCGGTCGGCGATCTGCCGGTTGGTCAGGCCTTGGCGGATGAGGTCCAGCAGGACTCGTTCCTGAGCTGTCAGCTCGGGCAGCTCCGTGGACTTGTCCAGCTTCGCCCGCAGCCGGTTCATCAGATCCGCGGTGGCCTGTTCGCCGAGCAGCGGCCTGCCCGATCCGACGGTGCGCACCGCCGACGCCAGCTCCATTCCCTTGATGTTCTTGATCACGTATCCCGCCGCACCGGCCAGCATCGCGTCCAGCGTGGCCTGCTCATCCGGGAACGACGTGAGCATCAGGCAGTTGAGCCCGGGCAGCCGGGAACGCAACTCGCGGCAGAGCTCGATGCCGTTGCCGTCGGGCAGCCGCACGTCCAGCACGACCACGTCCGGCCGCAGGGCGGGGATGCGGGCCTCCGCCTCGCGGGCCGTGGCGGCCTCGCCGATCACTTCGAAGTCGGGCTCGGCGCCGAGCAGGTCGGCCAGCCCGACCCGCACCACCTCGTGGTCGTCGACAAGGAACACCTTCGTCACTTCGGACCGGGTGCCATCCACGAGCTTCAGGCTACGAGCCGCTTCCCACCGGTTCGAGTCGATACTGAACCGCTGTTGCGCAAGTGGCGCATGGGTTCGCACTCGGCGTCCTGGGCGACCGCGCGAAATCACCACCTCCACGCGTTTGGACCGGGGCGCGGGCGATTTCGCGAGAAATCGTCCGGCTCTGCCCGGAGGCTCAGGCGTCGGTGCGGAAGGTGAAGCGGGCCTTGCCGACCCAGATCTCGTCACCGTCGGTCAGCTCGGCGTACTCCACCGGCATCCGGTTCAGGTAGGTGCCGTTGAGCGAGCCGCCGTCCACGAGAACGAACCGGCCGTCCCGACGGCGCAGCTCGGCGTGCTCGCGCGAGACGGTGATGTCGTCCACGACGATGTCGCATTCGCGGCCGCGCCCGATCGTGGTTCGCGGGGTACTGATCGCGAACCCAGTGCCGGCATCGGGCCCACGGTTGATTACGAGCCTCGCACGGCCGCTGGCCTCCTCGGACGCACGCGGCGCCGGAACCGGCTGCACCGCTGCGGCGGGCACCGCCCAAGGCCGGGTCGGCTCGTCCAACTGGGTTCCGTTCGGTGCGGACGCGTCGATCCGGGTCTGGTTCATCATCGTTCTCCTTACCAACAAACGAAAATGCCGCTGCGGGCTGCGCGATCCAAATGCGGCGGCTGAAACCAGAATGCCGAAGCCCGGAAGCGAATGGCCAGGACCTTGGTCCTCACTTTTCGAAAGTCCTCGGGCTGGAATTACTCGTGGTGCACGAGTGCGTGTGCCACGGCGTGGCAGGCGCCACGGCCGTCGGCGCGGGCGACGATCCGGTTCGCCTCGATGCGCACCGCGGTTTCGGTGGCGTCGCTGACTGCTGACACCCCTGCCGCCGCGGCGAGGGCACCCGGCGCGTCGCACACGACCTGCAGGCGGGGCAACGACGAAGCCGGGAATGCCTGGCGCAGGCAGCCGCACAGTTCGGCAATGGCCAGCCGCGCCAGCGGCGCGAACTCGCCGGGATCGCTGGTCACCAGGGCGATGGTGACCGCTGCCCCGGCGCGAACCGCTTCCTCGGCGGCGGAAAGCCGGTGCAGCCCGAGCACCGCCACCACGCCGTCCCCGGTCAACCGCGCGGATGCGCCGCGCACGAGGTCGATCGCTTCCGGTGGGGACCACGGCTCGTCGGTCGGTTGCGGCGGAGGGACGATCGGTGGCGGCGCCCAGAAGTCGTTGAGCGCCAACCCGGACAGTCGCTCGCAGGCGCTGATGATGTCGAACGGTTCGACGAAACCCGGTGCGGCGGCGGCCATTTGGCTCGCGCCGTGCAGCGTCGTGAGCACGGTCTCCGCCAGCCGCACCAGACGGGCGGGTGGCGCTCCCGGCGGAAGTTCCGGGGGCTGCAACCGTTCCAACGCGAGCGCGAGCAGGAGCGCATCCAGCTTCATCAGCTGCGCGAAGGGGCGCTGCACCCGCTCGTCGGCCAGGATCTCCGGCATCAACTCCGCGCCGAGGGGCCGCCCGTCGGGCAGGCGCGCGACCCATGCGCGGGCGAGCGCGCCAAGCGCGTCATGGGCGTTGCGGCCCGACGACGGGTGCAGCGGCGCGGGCGCACGCTCGGCCAGGTCGGCCAGGACCGCGAAGTATAGGGCCCGCTTGCCGGGGAAGTTGGAGTAGACCGCGCCGCGGGTGAGCTCGGCACGCTCGGCGATGGCGTCGATCTTGGCTTCGCGGAAGCCGAGCTCGGCGAACTCGTCCCGGGCCGCGGCGAGCACCTTGCCGCGGTTGCGTTCCTGGGTTTCCGCCCTGCTGAGCCGAGCCATCGTCCTCCCCCAAAGCGCGGACCTGCGCCGGTTGCCATCCAACTCGAGCCAAGATACCGTCACCCACTCAGATGATGAGAACATCTGAATTGAACATCTGACTTTGGGAGGTCGCGTGACCAGCCAGGATGTGACGGTTTCCGAGATCGACCTGACGACGCCCGAGGTGCTCGGCGACCCTTTCGCGGTCTATGGGCGCGCCCGGGAACGTTCGCCGCTGGCACGGCTGCTGGTTCCCGGTCTCAACCCGATGTGGGCCGTTCTTCGCTATCACGACGCCAAGGCGGCGCTGACCGACGCCCGTTTGGAACTCACCGGCGACAGCTTCGCCATGCGGCCCGAGGTGCCCGAGGACTGCCAGCCCTACATGCGGACCATGCAGGAGATGGAGGGGCCGGAGCACACCCGGCTGCGCAGGCTGGTCGCGCCCGCGTTCACCGCCCGCCGAGCCGCCGAGTTCCGACCGCGCATCGAAACGATCGTCGAGGCGCTGCTGGACGAACTGCCCGACGGCGGCGAAGTGGACCTGCTGCGGCACTTCGCCCGACCGCTGCCGATGGCCGTGATCTGCGAACTGGTCGGCATCCCCGAATCGGACCGGCCGAAGTGGCTGGAGTACGGCGCCCACGTCGCCGCCGGTTACGGTCCGGGGCTCGCCGAGTCGATCCCCGGCATCATCGCGGGTGCGAGGGCGGCGGTCGCGGCGCGGCGGGCCGAGCCCGGCGACGACCTGATCTCGCAACTGATCCGAGTCCAGGACGAAGACGGCGACCGGCTCAGCGACGCAGAACTGGTCGCCCTGATCTGGAACGTCGTCCTGGCGGGCCAGACACCGACGAACCTCATCGCCAACGCCGTCCACGCCCTGCTCTCCCACCCCGACCAGGTCGCCGCGCTGCGCGCGGACCCCGACCTCATGCCGCGCGCGGTGGAAGAGCTGATGCGCTGGTGCGGCCCGCAACTGCTGACGATCCCGCGCTTCGCGCGCGAGGACGTCGAGATCTCCGGCACGTGGATCGGCAAGGGCCAGCCGGTGACGGTCGTGATCGCGTCGGCGAACCACGACCCGCGGGTGTTCCCCGAAGCCGACCGGCTCGACGTCAACCGTCCCGCCGGGCCCCCACACCTTGGCTTCGCGCACGGCGCGCACTTCTGCCTCGGGGCCGCACTGGCCCGAACCCAAACCGAGGTAGCGCTTTCCGCCCTGTTGAGCCGATTCCCGAACCTGGAGCCAACGCCCGAGGGCGCACAACACCTTCCCGACCCAGGCACCCGGCGCCTGAAAACCCTGCCCGTGACCGTCTGAATCCGCACAACGACCGGCCCTAGCGTGCCGATATCCGATGGCCCGGATTCATCCCGATTCGGTACGAATCCGGGCCCGCTGCCGGCCGAGTTACTTCACCGCGCCCATGGACAGGCCTCGGACCAGGTGGTTCTGGGCGAACCAGCCGATGATCATCACCGGTAGCGAGGCCAGCAGGGCCGCCGCCGATAGCTGCGCCCAGTACAGGCCCTCGCTGGTGATGAAGCCGACCAGAAACACCGGGACCGTGCCCGCCTGCGCCGCCGTCAGGTTCACCGCGTAGAAAAACTCCGTCCAGGAGAAGATGACACAGATCAGCGCCGTGGCCGCGATTCCCGGGGCCACCACCGGCAGGATGACCTTGAACAGCAGGGTCGGCAGGTTCGCTCCGTCGACCCGGCCGGCTTCCACCATCTCCTTGGGCACTTCCAGGAAGAACGAGCGCATCATCCAGATCGCCAGCGGCAGGTTCATCGCCGTGTAGAGGATCACCAGCGCCCAGACGTTGTCCAACAGCTTCAGGTTCTGCGAGATCACGTACAGCGGGATGATCGCCGCGACGATCGGCAACATCTTGGTGGACAGGAAGAACCCGAGCGCGTCGCGGGTGCCCGGCACCGCCGAGATCGACAGCGCGTACGCCGCCGGGACCGCCATGAGCAGCACCAGCAGCGTCGACACCACCGTGACGAACGCGGAATTGCCCAGGTACGGCAGGAAACCGCGTTCCAGGATGCCCGCGAACTGATCCAGCGTCGGGGTGAACACCAGGCGCGGCGGGTCGGTGTAGGCGTCGGCTTCCTGCTTGAAGGCTGTGAGCACCATCCACAGCAGCGGAAAGACGAACAGGATCGCGACCAGCCAGGTGAACGCGGTCAGCGCCCACTGGCCGACGGGGTTTCCGGTACGCATCATCGCACCTCGCTCACGCCGAAGGTCCGGAACATCAGCCGCAGCGCGAAAGTCGCCAC
Organism: Saccharopolyspora sp. NPDC000995; assembly: GCF_053599315.1. Lineage (NCBI taxonomy): Bacteria > Bacillati > Actinomycetota > Actinomycetes > Pseudonocardiales > Pseudonocardiaceae > Saccharopolyspora > Saccharopolyspora sp. NPDC000995. The sequence continues at coordinate 86,547 of NZ_JBSFLZ010000008.1, read as the reverse complement.
GATCAAGGTCAGCGCCACGACGATGACGCCCATCGCCGAGGACTGCCCGATGTCGAAGCCCTCGAAGGCCCGCTGGTAGATGTAATAGGGCAGGTTCGTGCTGGCGGTGCCCGGACCGCCCTGCGTCATAAGGAAGATCGCGTCGAAGCTGTTGACGATGTAGATCGCCCCTAGCAGGACCGCCAGCTGCAGGTACCGGCTCAGCTGTGGCAGGGTGATCGACGCGAAGGTGCGCCACCGGCCCGCTCCGTCGACCGCGGCGGCTTCGAGCACCTCCTTGGACTGAGCCTGCAGGCCCGCAAGGATCAGCAGCATCATGAACGGCGTCCACTGCCAGACGATCTGCGCCATGACCGAGGCCAGCGGGAACTCCGACAGCCAGTCGATGTCGCTGCCGAACACGAAGTTCAGCAGGCCGTAGGTCGGGTCGAACATCGTCGTCTTCCACAGCAGCGCCCCGGCCGCCGGGAGGATCAAAAACGGCGTGATGAGCAGCGTGCGGACCACGCCGCGGCCGAGGAACTTCCGGTCCAGGAGCAACGCCAGCCCAAGGCCGAGCAGCATCGCCACCAGCACGCAGACCACGGTCAGCAGCACGGTGTTAAGCATCGCGCCCCGGAACTGGCTGTCGGCGAACACGTCCAAGTAGTTGCGCAAGCCGACGAAGTGGCGGGAACCAGGACGCACCAGGTTCCAGGACTGGAACGAGTAGAACACGGTGAGCAGGAACGGGATCTGCGTGACCAGGATCGTGAACAGCAGGGCGGGCAGCAGCGGGGCGCGCCGCAGCCACGCCGCGCCGGACCACTTGCCGACCGGCTTACGGATCGGGACGGGTGTCGTGGCGGGTTTCGTGGCGGTCTGGGTCATCGGGTCTCCCGGTATGCAGCGCCGACCGATTCGGCGTACTCCTGCGACTGCTGGAGCGCCTCGTCGACCGTGATCTGCCCAGCGATGGCAGCGGAGAGCTGTTGGCTGACCCGCGTGCCGAGATCCTGGAACTCCGGGATGCCGACGAACTGGATCCCCGGGTAGGGCACCGGCCGCAACATGGCGTTGCGCTGCTGGGCGCGGTCGATCCCGTCCAGCGTGGGCTGTGCGTAGGCTTGCGCGGCCTGCTGGTACTCCGGGACCTGGTACGTCGACAGGCGGCAGCCGGGTGGAACCCGGTTCCAGCCGAAGGTGTTGCCGACGTTGCGCACAAACTCCTTGTCGGTCATCCAGCGCATGAACCGCCAGGCGGCGTCCTTGTCCTCGGCGACCTTCGGCATGGCCAGCGACCAGGTGTAGAGCCAGCCGCTGCTGCCGGTGTGCTCGACCGGGGCCGCAACGTAGCCGGACTTGCCGACGATCTTGCTGCTCTCCGGGTCCTCGTTGGTGCCGGCCATGACCGTGGCGTCGTACCACATCGCCGCCTGTCCCTGGCCGTACCGCGTGCCGCACTCGGAGAAGCCCGCGCCGGACGCGCCGACCTCGCCGTGCTGCCGCACCAGGTCCACGTAGAACTCGGCGGCGGAGCGGAATTCCGGCGAGGTCAGCTGGGCGTTCCAGTTCTCGTCGAACCAGCGCGCGCCGAAGGTGTTGGCGACGGTGCTAAACGGCGCCAGGCTCTCGCCCCAGCCGGGCTTGCCGCGCAGGCAGATGCCGGCCACGCCCGCGGCCTTGTTGTCGAGCTTCGCCGCGAAGTCCGCGATCTGCCGCCAGGTCGGGTGTTCCGGCATGGTCAGCCCGGCCTGCTCGAACAAGTCCTTGCGGTAGGCCAGGAACGACGACTCGCCGTAGAACGGCACCGCGTACATCGACCCCTGGTACGACAGTGAATCCCGAATGCTCGGGATGAAGTCGCCCGGGTCGTAGCCCTGGCTCTTCTCGATGTAGGGCTGAAGGTTCTCCAGCCAGCCGTTGGCCGCCCACTGCGGGGTTTCGTAGTTGCTGATCATCACGACGTCGAACTCGCCGCCCTCGGTGGCGGTGGACGCGGTGATCTTGGCACGCGCCTGGTTTTCGGGCAGCTGCACGAACTTCAGCTTGATTCCCGGGTTGTCGCGCTCGAACTGGTCCGACAGCGCGATCGCGTCTTCCATCTGCGGGTTCGACACGATCGCGATGACCAGCGTCCGCCCGCCGGAGCCCAGCGCCCCTGCCCCGGCGCAGCCGGTGAGCATGAGCAGCGAGGCCACGGCCAGCAGCGCGACCTTTCTTATACGGCTATGCATCAACGCCTCCCGGCAGCACCTGGACCTTTAGGCCGGCGCCGCTGCGCATCAGGTCGAGGGCCGCGGGGAACTCCTCCAGCGGCAGGATGTCGGTGAGCAGCGAGCCGGTATCGATCGCGCCCGAGGCCACCAGGTCGAGCGCCGCGCCGTAACTGTTCAGCACGGCCATCGAACCAACGATCTTGATCTCGTCGTTGTAGATGCGAAACGGCGACAGCGACACCCGGGCCTCGGCAGGGGCGACGCCGAACACCAGCAGCCGGCCACCGCGTCGCAGCGAGTCGAAGGCCGCCTCGATCGCGGGCGCGGCACCCGTGCAGTCGACCGCGGCGTCGAACCGCTCGTCGAGTTCGGCGACGTCGGTGCCCACCCGGACCGCGCCGAGCCGAGCTGCCCGGCCCAGCCGCGCCTCGTTGCGGTCGACCACCGTGACGTGCGCGCCACCGCGCTGGAGCAACTGCTGCATCAGCAGCCCCATCGTGCCCGCTCCCACCACGAGGAACCGTTCGCCCGCTTCGACGCCGATCTGCCGGACGCCGTGCACCGCGCACGACACCGGTTCGACCAGCGCGCCCTGCTGCCAGGTCATGTCATCGGGCATCCGGTAGCAGGTGGACGCCGGGACAGCGACGTACTCGGCGAAGGCGCCGTCCACGGTGTCACCGGTGGCGTTCCAGTTCACGCAGAGGTTGCCGTGGCCCGACCGGCACGGGGTGCAGTAGCCGCAGAACAGCGACGGGTCCACCGCGACGCGGTCACCGATCTTCCAGTCCCCCGGCGTGTCCGCGCCGATCTCGACGACCTCGCCGGAGAACTCGTGCCCGGGCACGATCGGGTAAGGCGTGGGCGGGAAGTGGCCGTCGGCGATGTGCAGGTCGGTGCCGCAGATCCCGGTTGCACCGACCTTGAGCACCAACTGCCGGTCCCCGGCCGTCGGATCTGGCACGTCGCCCACCCTGATCGAACCGGGTTGATCGATGATCGCGGCGCGCATGACACTCCATTCAGGTCTGCTCAAACGAGCGCGTCTCGTTGCGGTCATCCCGCAACATGCGGTGCATTCAAGGACTTCATGTCAAGTTACGTCAACCTTTCGTCCAGATTTCGCGGTATTGTGCTCACATGAGCATCAAAGGGCAGAGATCCCGCCCGATCGACACCTTCACCGCTGCCTCGATCGCGCACCGGTTCTACGCCCAGGGCCGCTCGAAGCTGGAGATCGCGGAGGAGTTCGGCATCAGCCGCTTCAAGGTGGCACGGATCCTTAGCTCAGCGCAGGAATCCGGCCTCGTACGCATCGAGTTCGATCTTCCGGTGCCGGTGGACCTGCCGCTGTCGGACGAGGTACGCGCGGCCTACGGACTCCGCCGCGTACTGGTGCTCAATCGAGCGCAGAGCAACGCCGACCGGCCGGAGTTGCGGCGCCGGATCGGCGCGCTGGCGGCGGAGCTGCTGACCGAGATCGCGGCCCCGGAGGACGTCATCGGCCTGGCCTGGGCGCGTTCGGTGAACGCCATGGCCGAGGCCGTCAAGTCGCTCCCGAAGTGCCCAATCGTGCAACTGTGCGGAGTTCAGGCGGGCATGGACATGCGCGACCGGTCGGTGGAGACGGTGGGCCGGGTCGCGGCCGTCGGTGGCGGCGACGCCTACCCGATCTACGGCCCGCTGGTGCTGCCGGACCGCCGCACCACCGACATCCTGCGAAAGCAACCGGGCATCGCGGAAACCTTCGATCAGTTCCAACACCTGACCAAAGCGGTGGTGAGCATCGGCGCGTGGCAACCGGGCGAATCAACGGTCTACGACGCACTGACCCCGAGCGAACGGGACTCGATCGGCCGACGAGGAGCAACGGCGGAGATCGCGGCCCGCCTGTTCGACGAGAACGGCAACGCCCTGTCAACGGGCCTGGCCCACCACGTGCTGGCGATCACCCACGACCAACTCCGCCGAGTCCCGGAAGTGATCGCCCTGGGCTACACCGAACCGAAAGCCGAAGCGATCGACGCGGTCCTCCGCTCCGGCATCGTCACCACCCTCATCACCGACGCCGCAGCAGCCGACCGAATCCTGCAACTGGCCACCCGACACCCACCCGAGTAGCCGAAGAGCGCCCGTTTCCCGTTTCGGGAAACGACTCTATTCTCTGTCCGCCGAATCCGAATCTCCGCCACAATCCCCCCGGCAGCTGCGCACAGCCGCACGGAACCAGATTTCCTTCCACGCGTCGAGGGCGGCGATGAATCCGGCGGAGAGCACCATGGTTCGTCGTCCGAGCTGGTCACGGGCCGGCCACTCCTTGAGGGTTGACGGCGCGGGAATCGAGCAAAGCGGCGAGGTTACTAAACGTAGGCGGGGCTACTACCTGCATCCGGCCGTTTGGGTGCCACTACAGCCCACTCGAAGCATTCTCGTGAATTTCTTAACTGATTGTAGAGCAATGTTGTTGAGCAATTCCACACTTGCGGGCCCCCGCCGAAACGCTGTGGACAGCGCAACTCACTGTCAGCCAGCTCATACTGCAGCTGCTGCGGCTCCGTCCGTGACCCGAGGTTTTCGCCTGTTCTACGGGCAGAAAGTCAACGCTGCGGCCGGTCGTCGATGTCGAAGTCGAGGTGGGCGATGCGCTCTTCGACGGTAACCGCGTTGCGGACGAAACGTCGGGCTTGCCGGGTCAACTCGGTGATTTCGGCGAGATGCGCCTCGACGGCGGCGCGGCTGGCGGCGTCGTCCTCAACCGCATCGAGGGTGGCCTGGTGGATGTCGTGCTCGATCTCGACGAGTTGGGAAAGCAGATCGCGCTGCCGCTGCTCGCTGATCAACAAGCGTTGATCGCGTTCACCGTCGGGCGGAACCTCGGGATGCCTGTCGCCCATCGCGAACCAGTCCCTCCGCCCGAAACTCCCCCGACGGTATCAGTCACCACCAGTGCGGGAACAGGCTCGTCCCGCAGGCGCGGTGCCCGCCCGGTGCGACGAGCGGGCGGGCACCACACTGCTATTGACCGTCCACTTCGGTCATTTCTTCAGATCTGCTCCGTAGGGTTGGGTTATCGCTTCCAGGTAGTGACCCGACGGGTCCAGGAAGTAGACGCCCCGGCCCCCGTGGTTGGTGTTGTATTGCTGGGGCAGCTTTCCGTGCGGATCCGCCCAGTGGTCGAGCCCTGCCGCTTGGATCCGGGCGTAGATGCCGTCGAAGTCTTCCTCGGTGACGAGGAATGCGTAGTGCTGCGGCGGGAATTCGATGCCCGGCTCGGCGAACTGGAGCGTCACTCCCGCATCCAGGTTGACCGTGAGGAAGGGGCCGCTGGGCTCCGCCGGTGGGAGGTCGAACACCTCCGTGAACAAGGATGCCGATTCCTGCTTATCGCGCGCGGCGACGATGGTGTGATTGAAAAGAGTGGTCATGAAGACCCTTCGAGCCCACGCCTCCATACCTGACGCTGTCCGCCACCGGCACGCGACGCTGCCCGGATCAGATCACGGACGCATTCGACGCGTCAAGCCGGTTGTGTCGACGTCCGCGCCGTCCGCAACCGGATCCCACCTGGTGATATCCGAATACACCTGGTGATATCGGAATACCGGCGGTGCGGACACTTCATGCGTGGCATCGCGCGAAAAGGTGGAGGACATGAGGTTCTGGACGGACGAGGTGCGTCGCCAATGACATTTCCGCTGCTCGACAATCCCGCGTGGGCTTCGCTTACCGGCCCGCACGCCCGGTACGCCGAGAAGCACGGCCGGGTGTTGCGCTACCCGGTCGACGTGGCGCCGTTCCTGGCCATCCCGGACGAGTTCGACGAGGACGTCTGGCGGGACGTCGCAGAATTGGCCGGGCCGGGGGCGGTCGTCGCCTTCTCCGGTCGCCGGCGAACACCCCCTCCCGGCTGGGAAGTCTTGGAGCAGCTTCCCGGCGTGCAACTGGTCGACGACGGCGTTGCCGACGCCGAGGACGCCGAGGCGGTGCGGCTCACGGCCGCTGACGTGCCGGAGATGCTCGACCTCGTCAAGCGCACCAAGCCCGGGCCGTTCCTGCCGCGCATCCTCGAGATCGGCCGGTACCTGGGGATCCGGCGCGGAGACGCGCTCATCGCGATGGCCGGCGAGCGGTTGCACCCACCGGGGTGGACGGAGATCAGCGCGGTCTGCACCGATCCGGCATTCCGCGGGCAGGGCCTGGCCACCCGGCTCGTGCTCGCCGTTGCCGCCGGTATCCGGGCGCGGGGCGAGAAGCCGTTCCTGCACACGACCGCGTCAAACACCAACGCCATCCGCCTCTACGAGTCGCTGGGCTTCCGGCTGCGATACCGGCTGACCTTCTCCGCCGTTCGGGTGCCGGAGACCCGTGAGTCCTTCGGGTTGCGGTAGAGGCCGCCGTTTGGTCTCCGCCTTGAAGCGGCAGCCGCTTTAGCGCACCTGCGGAGCTCGTACCGCCACGAGTTCTCGGGCGTCGGCTGGCCAGGGCCTCCTCGAAGCCGTCATACGCGCGAGACCAGGCGCTGTCTAAGTTTGTCGCTGTCCTGCGCGAGCGTGGTTCCTGCTCGGCGCGTCGTCGGGCTTTACGCCCTGGTAATGGTGCGCGATAAACTTCCCCATCACTCCCCATCCAGACTATGGTGGAGAACGATGAGTGATGAAATGTACTCGGTTGAACAGGTCGCCAACCGACTCGGCCTGCATGTTCGCACCGTGCGCGGCTACATCCGCTCCGGACGGCTCAAGGCGGTGCGGATCGGCAAGCAGTACCGGATCGCCCGCACCGACCTGGAGGAGCTGACCGGGATGCCGCAGCCGCCATCGGCCGGTGCCGCACCTGTCGAGGTGTCGAGCATCGTGCAGATCGACGGCGTCGACCGGACCGCGGCCAACCGGCTGAGCACTCTCGTGCTGGCCGGCGCGAACTCCGCCAGCGACCCCGCGCACCCGCTGCGCATCCAGACGGTCCACGACGAGGAGCGCAACCGCATGAAGTTCGTGGTTCTCGGCGGCGCAGGAGCCACCGCCGAGGTCTTGCAGCTGATCGAAGCCGTCCTCGACGGCGACAACGGCCTGCTCTCCGGGGAGGGCGGCGGTGCCTGACGCGATTGAGGAGCGCGCCGGGGTGCAGGTGTTGGTGTGCGACCCGGCCGGGCCGCCGGTGACCACCACGCAGGACGCCCTGGACCTGATCGGCGCGTCCTACGCCGGCGCCGAGGTGGTCGCGGTGCCTGCCAGCCGGCTCGACGAACGCTTCTTCACCCTGGGCACCCGCTTCGCCGGCGAGGTCATGCAGAAGTTCGTCAACTACCGGGTGCGCCTCATAGTCGTCGGCGACATCTCCCGGCACCTGGCGGCCAGCTCGGCCTTGCGGGCCCTCGTCCACGAGTCGAACAAGTCCGGGCACGTTTGGTTCGTCCCCGACCTCGACGCGCTCGACGCCAGGCTGCGCGACGCCGCCTAAGCGGTGAACCCCGACATGATCCCCATCCCCGCCGGGGAAATCACCCTGCGGGACGAGGACCCACGAGGACCGAATGAGCTGGACGGTCGAATCCGCCGCCTTCCGGCTGGCGCCGCACCCCGTGACCCGACAGCGAGGGGCCAAGTGCTCTCTTCGCCCGGTCCGGCAAGCCCGCAGTGCTGCTGCCCGACCGGTGACTATGCGGGATGATTGACCGCAGGTGACTGTGATGTCTGGACAGGCCGGGGCGTGTGCAGGGGTGGACGTCGGAGGCACGTTCACCGATGTCGTCGTGCACGCCACCGGTCACCGGCCGAAGGCCGTGAAGGTGCCCACCACTCCGGCGAACCAGGCCGAAGGGGTGCAGCGCGGCGTCGCCGAGAGCCTGCCCGGCGGCGTGCTGCGGCTGCTCCCGCACGGCAGCACCACCGCCACCAACGCCGTGCTGGAGCGCAAGATCGCGCGCACCGCCTTCGTCACCACCGACGGCTTCACCGACGTCCTGCAGATCGCCAGGCAGAACCGCCCCGCCCTCTACGACCTGTCCGCGACCAAGCCCGAACCGCTGGTGCCGCGCGAGCGGGTGGTCACCGTCGCGGAGCGGCTGAGCCCGCGGGGCGAGGCGATCGTCGAGCTCACCGACGCCGAGATCGAGCGGGTGGTGCAAGCGGTCGCCCGCCTCGAACCCGAGTCGATCGCGGTGAGCCTGCTGTTCTCCTACGTCCGCGACGATCACGAGCGGCGGCTGTGCTCGGCGCTGGCCGACGTCGGCGTGCCCATCACCCGGTCCAGCGCGCTGCTGCCGGAGTTCCGCGAGTTCGAGCGCGCGTCCACCTGCGCGCTCAACGCGGCCATCGAGCCGGTGATGCGCCGTTACCTGTCCAACCTGACCACCCGCCTGCCCGATCCGACGATCACGGTGATGACCTCCAGCGGCGGCACCGCCGGAGTGGACTTCGCCGCAACGGCCCCGGTGCACACGCTGCTCTCCGGCCCGGCCGCCGGCGTGGTGGCCGCCGGGGCGGTCGCGCGCTCGGCCGGGTTCGCCGACGCCATCGCCTTCGACATGGGCGGCACGTCCACCGACGTGTGCCTGATCCGCGAGGGCTACCCGGACGTGTCGACGTCGTCGGAGATCGCCGGGCTGCCGTTCCGGACCCCGGCCGTCGGCATCCACACCGTGGGGGCCGGTGGCGGGTCGATCGCCTGGGTGGACACCGGCGGCGCGCTGCGGGTCGGCCCGCATTCCGCCGGTGCCGACCCGGGCCCTGCCTGCTACGGCCTCGGCGGCGAGCAGCCCACGGTGACCGATGCGCATTGCGCGCTGGGGCACCTCGACCCGGCTCGCGAGCTCGGCGGCGGCCTGCGGCTGGACGCCGATGCAGCGCACCGGGCGCTGGATGCGCTGCCGGAATCGGCCGCCGGGGTGCTGTCGGTCGTCCGGGCGACGATGGCGCGGGCGTTGCGCAAGGTCAGCACCGAACGGGGCATCGATCCGGCCGGGCTGGCCCTGGTCGCCTACGGTGGCGCCGGCCCGCTGCACGCGACGGCGCTGGCTCGGGAGCTCGGTTGCCCCGCCGTGGTGGTGCCGCCCGCGCCCGGCGTGCTCAGCGCGCTCGGCCTGCTGCTGGCTCCGCCGCGTTTCGAGGCGTCGCGCACCGTGCTGGTGGATGCCAGCGAAGACCTGTCGCAAGCGTGGTCGGAGCTGTCCACCGAAGCGCACCGGGAGCTGGAGAAGCAAGGCGTGACAACGGAGATCTCGCTGTCCAAAGTGGCCGACATGCGCTATGCGGGCCAGTCGCACGAGCTGCGGATCGACGTCACCGAGCAAGCGGAGCTCAGCGAGCTGCTGCACACCGCGCACCGCGAGTCGTACGGGTACGAGATGCGGGACGAACGGGTCGAGGTGGTCACACTTCGGGTCATCGCGCAGGGCGAGCCGGTTCTCGCGGAGCCGCCGCAGGACTGGGACCAGGGCGAGCCGGAGCGCAAACCGGACCGCGAGATCGGCATCGGCGACCGGGCGGTGCGGGCGCGAATCGTGTCCCGGGCCAAGCTGCGGCCGGGCGACGAGGTCGCCGGACCGGCGCTGATCGAGCAGCCCGACACCACGACGCTGCTCACCGACGACGAACTGGCTACAGTGGACGAATCGGGGAACTTGGTGGTGCGGCTGACATGACCGAGCTGACCGCCGTCGAGCTGGAGGTGTTCCGTCACGCCCTGGCCGGCATCGCCGACGAGATGGGCGTGGCGCTGCGCCGCGCGGCCTACTCCCCCAACATCAAGGAACGCGCCGACTGCTCGGCCGCGGTGTTCGACGCCGACGGCGAGATGGTCGCGCAGGCCGAGCACATCCCGGTGCACCTGGGCGCGATGCCAGCCAGCGTCCGCGCCGTGCTGGACACCTGCGGGCAGCTCGAACCGGGCCAGCAGGTCTGCGTGAACGACCCCTACCTGGGCGGTACCCACCTGCCGGACCTGACGATCGTCGCCGCCGTCGGATACGACGACCAACCGCTCGGGTACGTGGCCAACCGCGCCCACCACGCCGACGTCGGCGGTGCCGCGCCGGGCTCCATGCCGGCATCCGCAACCGAGATCGCGATGGAAGGAGTCCGCATCCCGCCGATCCGCATCGCCGATGCCGACGGCGAACGGGAAGACGTCGTCCGGTTGATCGCGGCGAACTCGCGAACCCCCGAGGAGCGCCGCGGCGACCTGCGCGCCCAGTTCGCGGCGAACCACGTCGGCGTGGTGCGGATGCGCGAGCTCGCCGAACGGATGGGAGCGCAGCGGCTGCGCGAGGCGATGGCGGCGGTGTGCGACTACTCCGATCGCCGGGTGCGCGCGGCGATCCGCGACATCCCCGACGGGTGCTACCGCAACGAGGACGTGCTCGAGATCGGCGACGGGGTCCCGATCCGCGCGGCAGTGACGGTGTCCGGCGACGAGGTGGCGGTGGACTTCGACGGCACCGCCGAGCAGATCCCGGTCAACTGCAACGCGGTGTTCGCGGTGACGCTGTCTGCGTCGATGTTCGTGCTCCGGATGCTCACCGACCCCGACGCCCCGCCCAACGCCGGCTGCTACCGGGCGCTGCGCGTCGAAGCGCCGGAGGGCACGGTGGTCAACCCGACTTTCCCGGCCCCGACCGCAGCGGGCAACGTGGAGACCAGCCAGCGCATCGTGGACGTGCTCCTCGGCGCCTTCGCCAAGGCGATCCCCGACCGGGTCCCGGCGGCAAGCCAGGGCACCATGAACAACCAACTCATCGGCGGCAGCGACCCGGCATTCAGCTATTACGAGACGCTCGGCGGCGGTGAGGGCGGCACCCCCGCGCGCCCGGGCATGTCCGGGGTGCACACGGGCATGACCAACACCCAGAACACCCCGGCAGAGGCCGTGGAGCTGGACTACCCGCTGCGGGTGTGGCGCTATGAGCTCCGCCCGTCCTCCGGCGGCGCGGGTCGGCACCCCGGCGGTGACGGCCTGGTGCGCGAGATCGAAGCCCTCGCCGACTGCACGCTCACCATCCAGTCGGAACGCCGCGAGCACGCCCCGCCGGGAGCCCGGGGCGGAGAGCCCGGCGAGGTTGGCCGAAACGTCCTGATCCGGCCGGACGGCACCGAGGAGAACCTGTCGGCCAAGGGCACCTGGCCGCTGCGCCGAGGCGACCGGATCCGCATCCAAACCCCAGGTGGCGGCGGCTGGGGAGCTCCCGGAGACGGCCGCTGAGCGCTACCCTGGGGGTGTCGACCGGGCGCCCCGCGCTGGCACGTGGAGCTTCCGAACTTCCCGGTCCGGCGGAGCCTCCGACCCCAGCGGCCGGAGGCTTCCACATCCCGGACAACTCCGCACTGCCAGTGGTTGACGACACGGCGCGTAGCCGGTCGCCAGGACTTGGCCAGCTGCACCACGCCGCCCTTGCTGGCCGAGTAGCCCGGCACCAGCGCAACCGAAGTAGCTGAGCATCGAGGCGGCGTTGATTGATGCAGCCGTCGGCCCTGGCAAGCAACTCGCGGGCCGCCGCGCAGGCCCCCATGGTGCCGGCGAGGTTGACGTCTACGACCCGCGCGGACGTTTCCGGCTCAGCTCGGCACCCCGGCGAATCATGCCCTCGCAGTTCACCAGCACGTCCAACCGGCACAAACCGTCCACAATGGTCTTCAGATCATCCGGGCGGGTCATGTCCGAATCGAATGCCTCGATCGCGTCGTCGAGTTCCGGCACCGCCCACTCCGGTCCCGCGGACTTCGCCGCCGTGGCGGCCGAAGGCGTTGGCGACCACAGCTGCGATCCCGCTGGTGCCGCCGACCACGAGCACCGACTTTCCGGCGAAGGCATCGCTGCGATGGCTAGACAACTGCGATCAGTCCTTCGGGGAAGGGGCGAATTGGACCGCGGACCCGGGGATCCCGATTGGTTCGCCCACCAGGAACCCGTAGCCGAGCGCGGCGACGATCGCGATCCCGCTGGCGGCCAGCAGGGCGATCACGAAGAACCCGTTTCGTCCACGATGACCCTGATGGTCAGGGGGGCGAAGGCGCCGCCGAAGTAGACGCCGAAGTTCTGCAGGCTGTCCAGCGACACGGCGATGCGCTCGCTGCCCACCGTGGTCACCAGCGACGGCGCCGGAACTCGCCCAGTTCATGAAGAACTGCGACGCCGAGGTGTAGGCCAGCGCCAGCGTGGTGCTCGGGTGAGCGCGACCGGGATGGTGCACAGCCCGCCGATCAGCAACCCACCGCAGTTAGGCGCCTTGCGCGCGATGCTTCGCGGATACCGCGTGCTCAGCGCTCCCGCGCTTCCGCGCCGCGCAGCCGCTCCGCTAGCGCGTTGCGGTCGTGCTGGGCGCGCTCGCGGCGTTGACGCGCCGTTTTCGCTTTGCGACGGAGCTCGCGCAGCTCGCCTTCCACTCGAGCGAGCTCGTCGCGCAGCTCCTCGCAGCGTTGCTCGGCCTCGCGCTCGTCGCGCTCGGCGAGCTCCAGGGAGTCGGCGGCTTCGTCGAGTTGCTCGTCGGCGTGTCGCAGCTGCTTTCGAAGCTCGCGCAGCTCGGCGCTGCGCTTTGCCTCACGCGGCTCCGCCTTGCGCTTGGGCTTGGGACTGGCGGCGGTGCGGCGGATGGCCGCGACGGCGAGTTCGTCGAGGCCGAACCCGCTGTATTCGAGGGGTTTGACGAGGGTTCCAGCTTGCACCGCGCGCCCGGCTTCGGGGTCGGAGAGGGCTGCCGTCAGGGTTTGCTCGACTTGTTGGCGGGCTGGTTCGGTGATCCGGTGGCCGTGCTGCTCGACGAGTTCCGCGGCTCTGCCGGTGAGCTCGCGCAAGAGGCGGGTGCGGTCCGCGGCCAGGGTACGCAGGTCGTCGCCGCGCAGTTCGCGCTGCGCCGTTCGCAGCTTCTCGCCCAGCTCCAGAAACGCTGCCACATTTCGGGGGTCCTGCGCGGCGAGGAGGTTGACCGCCCAGGCCGCCGCAGTGGGTTTGCGCAGCTTCTTGAGCTGGGTTGCGAGCTCTTGGTCGCCGCGTTCGGCCGCCACCGCCGCGTGCCGGTCGCGGGCTGGGACGAATTCAGCGGGGGCGGCCGCGTACAGCTCACGGATCAGGTCCTGCAACTCCACGGGATCAACGTGCCACGCCGGCACGGTGCGCGCGACGTGAACCGCGTTCTTGGCCCGGCCGCCCGTCGGGTTCCGGGCGTCCGCCTTGACCGGCGGCTCGAGGTTGAGCGCTTCGGGTGCGTCCGGCATTGCGCGAAGGCGTCCCGGCCTCGCGCCCGGTCGAGTTTTCGACGCAGGTGACGCCATGACGTGAAAAGTCCGCACAACGATGAACTTCATTACCGCAAAGGTAGAGCACGGACGCCGCCAGACTGTCCACAGTGGGGGTATGTTTCGCTCCCGTGCCCTGTTGGTCGAAAATTAGGTTTTCGGCGGGATGGCTCGATTGCTAGCATCTTGGCGTTCTCGTGGAGTAGCTCAGAGGTAGAGCACCTGGCTTCCAACCGGGAGGGCGCGGGTTCGAATCCCGCCTCCATGTCGACGCGGTGGTTTCCGCCGCACCCTGGCGTAGCTCAGCGGTAGAGCGCCCGGCATCAAACCGGGAGGGCTCAGGTTCGAGCTTCGCCGCCAGGCCTCGCAGCAATTCTGGGACTGTTGGAGACTTCCATGTCTGATCGGACTTCCCGCTCCGCCTCGCTGGCCTAGTAGGTGGGCCGATGAAGCGAACACTCGATCCAGCAGTGCTGGATCGCTCTGCGGAGGTTGGCTGTTATGCGGCTCGCGGCAGTGACGGGGCTCGGTCGCCGCTGCGGGTAGGTGGACGGCCGCGGGTGCGAACACGACACGGGGCAGAGCCCGCAGCGAGCCCTGGCGCGCACTCGGGCGCGGCAAGGACGCCGCCGAGGGGTTCGGCGAGCAGCTCACGGAACTGCTGGGGTACCTGTCCGGGCAGCCTGGCAGGTTCCCCGGGGTGCACGCTGTCCCGGCCGAGGGCTTGCGACTGCCGGTGTTCCTGCTCGCCACCGGCTCCGGGGCCCGCACCGCCGCCGCGTTCGGCCTGCCGCTGGTGATCGCGGCGGTCCACGGCGATGACCGGATGTTTCGCGCCATCGAGTCCTACCGCGAGCACTTCCGCATCGGAATGGGCGGCGCAGCCGTACGTCGTCATCGCGCGAGCCGTCGCGGTCGCCGACACCGCGGAGCAGGCCCGGCGGCTGCTCGTCCCCGAAGCCTGGGCAACCGCTTTCTCCCGCACTCGCGGCGAATTCCCGCCGCTGGAACCACCAGAGCAGGTGCTGGCGCGCGAGATTTCCGACCGCGAACGCACCCAGTTCGAACGCGCGCTGGACGGCCACGTGTTCGGCACGGCAGACGAGGTTGCCGTCGCGCTGACGGACCTCACCGCGCGCACCGGTGCCGACGAGGTCCTGGTGACCGCCACGGCCTACGACCCGGAGGACCGCCTCGACTCCTATCGCCGCCTCGCTGCCCTCGCCTGACGACGCCGTCCAGCAACGCCAAGCGACGATTTCACACGAACTCGGAGGCCGGGGTCAGGTGGGTGGGGTGATGCCGCGGCGGGTATGGCCGGGGATGTGGTGGACGCGGTCGATGTCGCGGCGGTGGCTGGAGTCGAGTTGCCAGGGCACGCTGACCACCATCACGCCCTGCTCGAAGCGCAGCCGCCAGGTCAGCCGCAGCGAACTCTGGTTGTGCAGCAGGTTCTCCCACCAGTGGCCGACGACGTACTCCGGGACGTACACGCACACCAGGTCGCGCGGGCCTTCGCGGCGGATACGCTTGATGTAGTCGATGACCGGCCGGGTTATCTCGCGGTAGGGCGACTCCACCACCGTCAGCGGAACTTCGATGCCGTGCCGTTCCCACTCGTCGCGCAGCAGGTGCGTTTCCGCGTCGTCTACATTCACGGTGAGCGCAGCCAGCGTGTCCGGCCGGTTAGCGCACGCGAATGCCAACGCGCGCAGCGTCGGCTTGTGCAGCGTGGATACCAGCACCACCGCGTGCACCCTGCTGGGCAGGGTGATCCCGTCGCGCTCCGGTTCGAGTTCGCGGCGAACGTCGCGGTAGTGGCGGTGGATGGCCCGCATCAGGAAATACAGCAGCGGGATCGCGATCACCACCAGGTAGGCGCCGTGGGTGAACTTCGTGATGAGCACGACGACCAGCACCGTCGCGGTTAGCGCCGCGCCGACGGCGTTGACCAACCTCGACCGGTGGTAGCGCGCCCGGTCCGTGGCGCCGGCCTCGGCGAGCAGGTGGTTCCAGTGCCTCACCATGCCGATCTGGCTCAGCGTGAACGACGTGAACACACCGATGATGTAGAGCTGGATCAGCGCCGTCACGGACCCCGCGAACGCCGCGATGAGCGCGATCGCGACCAACCCAAGCAGCACGATTCCGTTGGAGTGCGCCAGCCGATCGCCGCGGGTGTGCAACTGGCGCGGCAGGTACCGGCGCTGCGCGAGCAACGACCCGAGCATCGGGAAGCCGTTGAAGGCGGTGTTCGCGGCCAGCAGCAGGATCAGCGCCGCGCCGGCCTGTACGACGAAGAACAGCACGCTGTCCACCCCGAACACCGCGCCCGCGACCTGCGCGATGACGGTGCGCTGCCCGGTACTGCGGCAGTCCGCAGGGAAGCCGATCAAGTCGCACGGGTCGTTCGCGATCCGCACACCGGAGATCATCGCCACCGCGGTCACGCCGCTGAACAGGCCGATCGCCAACGCCCCCATGATGATCATGGTGCGGCCGGCGTTGACGCCCTTCGGCCGCCGGAATGCAGGCACCCCGTTGGAGATCGCCTCCACCCCGGTCAACGCCGTGCATCCCGAGGAGAAAGCCCGCAGCAGCAGGAAGATCAGGGCCAGTCCGGTGACGTCGAGCTGCTCCGGCCGGATATCCCAACCGGCGCTCTCCGCGACCGGCGGATGCCCCGCTGCGGCCTGCCCGAGGCCGACGACGATGGTCAGGCCCATCGCCGCGATGAACAGGTAGGTCGGCACGGCGAACGCCTGGCCGGACTCGCGGATTCCGCGCAGGTTCATCGCCATCATCAGCACCACTACGACGACGGCGATCCAAACCCGCTGCGGGTACAACGACGGCACCGCCGAGACCAGGTTGTCGACACCGGCCGCGACCGACACCGCGACCGTCATCACGTAATCGACCATCAACGCGGCGGCAACCACCAGGCTCGGATTGCGGCCGAGGTTGCGCGCCACGACCTCGTAGGACCCGCCGCCGCTGGGATAGGCGTGCACGACCTGCCAGTAGGAAGCGACCACGACGGCGAGCAGCACCACGACCGCCAGCGACACCCACGGCGTCAGTTGCAGCAGCGCCAGCCCGCCGAGCGACAGGATCAGCAGGATCTCCTGCGTCGCGTAGGTGACGGAGGAGATCGGGTCGCTGGCGAAGATCGGCAGAGCCAGCCGTTTCGGCAGCAATGTTTCCCGCAGCCGGTCGCTGCGCACCGGACGCCCCAGCAACAGCCGCTTCAACACGTGCAACGACGAAGCCACCCCACCAGGCTAGGAGCAACCGCCGCCAAATGCGCTGCAGATGCTGTTCGGGGACGTGATCGTCCGCAGTGGGGGTGTCCCAACCGGCAACCGTGCTGGCCACGAGGACAACTACTCCGGCAAGCGCCGCCGCGCAGGGCTCAACATCCAGGTCGCGGCAGATATGAATGCCGGCTTGTTGGGAATATCCGCGCCCACGCATGGCTCCATGCATGGCTCCATGCATGGCTCCATGCATGGCTCCATGCATGGCTCCATGCATGATCGCAAAGCGTTCACCGAGTGCGGCTGGGAGGATCTTCTCGCGGACACCCCGACTATTGCGGACCCCGCGTACCAGGGAACTCATTTGATCACTCCACGCAAGTAACCCAAGGGCGGCGGACTCTCCGCAAGCGACAAAGAAAACAACAAAATCAGTCGGCGAGGACATGAGGCAGCCGCCACGACGCGACGGGACAGTCACGGCCTGGCGCGCGGCGGTGCGGGGCGGCCGGTCGAGCATGAGGCACCCGAGGAGTGCCTGCGGTTGGCCGCCCCTCCGGACCATTCCCAGATGAGCAGGTGGCGCGGTGGCGCTCTCTGAGCCCCCGGCCCGACTTGGCGGACCCCGATGCTCCACGTCGGGCTGGGGTTCCAACAGCCTGGCGGGTGTACCCCGACGCACCGGCCAAGCCTCTGGAAACGGGCCATTCCATGCAGCACCAAACCCTGCTACCTCGCTGGATAGCCAGCATTCACGAAGCCATCTGGCACCACCCGGTCAGCGGCGGGGCGGATCCCCGAACGGCCTGCGGAAAGAAGTTGAAGGGACCTGTGCACTGCGCGCACGGTCCGCCGCGCCATCCGGCGTGAACGACGTACCTGGCAGCGAAGGGCAGGACCACCCCCGCCAGGACGAGCGGGGGCGTTTGCGCGGGCTGGGCTCCAGCAGGCCGTGGCGGTCCAGGACCCGGTTGATGGCGGCCCGAACCGGAACCCGCCAGCCCCGTTCGGCCCAGCCCGCCACGGCCGCGATCTCGGCGAGTTCGTCGCGGATGAAATCGGCCCCGTTGTCAGGGGCCAGCGCGTGACGCAACCGCACGATCTCGGCCACGACCGGCTCGGGGGTGGCATGCGGAATCGTTCTCGGACGCGGGGACCGAGGCTGCCACCGGCCCGCCACCCGGGCCCGGGTCAACGGTGTCGATAGAACGTGCACCTATCGACACCGTTGACCCGACACCACTCCGCCACATTCGCGACCTCGGCCCCAGCAACAAACATCGCGTCCATCAGCTGCATGAGCGCTCGCCCGTTTCCGCGTCATGGCCGAACACCACAACGCCAATCAGGCGGCAGATCGCACAACACCACCCGACCCGGGTATGTCACTTGCTGCGAGACACAAACCGTGTCACATCAACTGAGATTGAAGAAGCGGTTTAGCCGGGCAAGGGTGCCCCTCACCTCGATCACTTGCGTTCGAGGACGGCCTTGAGGAAGCGCTGGGTCCTTTCGTGCTGGGGGTTCTCGAAGATCGTTGAGGGTGGCCCCGATTCGATCACCGCCCCTGAGTCGAACATCAGGACTCGATCCGAGATCTCCTCCGCGAAGCGCATTTCGTGGGTCACAAGCAACATCGTCATCGCGGTGGTGTGGGCGAGGTCCCGAATGACGGCGAGGACCTCGCCGATGAGCTCCGGGTCCAAGGCGGAGGTGACCTCGTCGAAGAGCATCACCTTGGGGCGCATGGCCAAAGCCCTGGCGATCGCCACACGTTGCTGCTGGCCGCCCGAGAGCTGGCCCGGTTTGTGCCCGAGGTGCTTCTCCAGCCCGACCATCTGCAACAGGTCGACCGCACGTTGCTCGGCCTCCTCCCGCGGCATTCCCAGCACCTGGATCGGCGACAGGGTGACGTTGTTGAGCACCGTCATGTGCGGGAACAGGTTGAAGTGCTGGAATACCATGCCGATCTTGCGCCGTACGGCCGCCTGCTGCCTGGTGTCCGCCGAGCCCACGTCGCCGCGACAGTCCCAAAGCGGCTCGCCGTCGACCTCGACCAGTCCGCTGTCCGGCTGCTCCAACGTCATGAGCAGCCGCAGGATGGTGGTCTTCCCGGAGCCGCTCGGTCCGATGATGGAGACCTTCTCCCCAGCGGCGACATCGAGGTCCAGTTCACGCAGCACGTGGTTGTCGCCGAACGACTTCCCCACGCCGGCGAATGAGATCATCGGCTGGACGTCCTCATCGCGGATGCGCAAGGCGCAGCTCCAATCGTTTGATCAGCTTCGCGGCCGGCAGGCTGACCGCCAGGAACAGCAGGCCCGCGATGGTCAGCGGCTCCAGGTAGCGGTAGCTGCTGGACCCGATCGAGGTCGCGTGGCTGAGCAGTTCGAAGACCGTGATGGCGGACAGGATCGCCGAGTCCTTGAACATCTGCACCACGTAGTTGCCCAGCGCCGGGATCACATCGCGCACCGCCTGCGGCAGCACCACGAAACGCCAGCGCTGCCAGGAGGAAAGGCTCAGCGCCGTCGACGCCTCCCACTGCCCGGCGGGCACGCTTTGGATCCCCGCGCGGTAGACCTCGGCGGTGTAGGCGCTGTAGTTGATGCCGAGCACGATGATGCCGGTGACCAGCGGCGAGAACTGCACCCCGACGTTGGGTAGCACGTAGAAGGCGAAGTACGCCTGAACCAGCAGCGGCGTGCCCCGCACGAACAGGACGAAGAAGTCGAACAGCTTGCCCAGCACCGGAATCCGCGAGTACCGGACGACTGCCACCACGAGCCCGAGCAGCAGCGCGATCACCGTGCCGATGAGCGTGACCTCAACGGTCACCCACAACCCGTCCAAGAGGGGCGGCACGATACTCGCCGCGAAGGACCAGTCCCAGATCATGGGCCGACCACCCGCCTGGGGCGGAGCACGCGTTGCCGTGGTGTGGGCCGAGCGGGGTCCATCCGGCGCTCGAACCAGGCCGTCGCGACGGACAACACGTACGCCACGATGAAGTACAGCACCAGGATGGTGCCGAAAACCGCTGCGGTGGCGCCGGTTGTCGCCCGCACCATCTGAGCCCGGAAGGTCAGGTCCGCGACGGTCACCAGCGACACCAGCGAGGTGTTCTTCAGCAGGTCGACGAAGACGTTGCCGAACGGCGGGATCATCGCCGGGATCGCCTGCGGCAGGATGACGAACCGCAGCCGCTGGTACGGGGTCAGGC
This sequence comes from Saccharopolyspora sp. NPDC000995, assembly GCF_053599315.1. NCBI lineage: Bacteria > Bacillati > Actinomycetota > Actinomycetes > Pseudonocardiales > Pseudonocardiaceae > Saccharopolyspora > Saccharopolyspora sp. NPDC000995. The sequence continues at coordinate 66,638 of NZ_JBSFLZ010000008.1, read as the reverse complement.
TAAGCGCGATCGCGCCTTCGCGCTGGCCGCGCGGCAACGCGGTGATCGCACCGCGCACGATCTCCGCGCCGTAGGCGCCCTCGTTGAGCCCGAGCGCCAGCACTGCCGCGGCGAAGGGCACCAGTTGGACCCCGAAGAACGGCAGGGCAAAGAACAGCCAGAACAGCTGGACCAGCATTGACGTGCCGCGGAAGATCTCGATGAACACCCCGGCCGGCCAGCTCAGCCAGCGTCGCCGGGACATGCGGCATAGGCCCGCCGCGAAGGCGACGACGACGGTGATCACGATGCCCACCGCGGTCAGCGCGAGCGTGATCAGCAGGCCGTTGAGCAGCAGCGGTAGGAACGGGAGGATCTGGGACATGCGCTGGGCTCCCCGATCAGCCCGCAACGGCGCAGAGCTGGTCCCGGGTGACGCTCCGGGCCGCGTTCGCCGAGAATCCCCACTTCGAGAGGATCTGGTCGAACTCGGGGCTGGCCTTCAGCGCGCGCAGCTGTTCGTCGTAGGCATTGACCAGGTCCTGGTCGGACTTGCGGAAACCGGCGCCTGAGCCGGTCTGCTGCACATCCTTGATCGGCGGCGTGATGTCGATCCCGTCGGTCTTCAGCGAGTTCAGCGACAGGGTCGGCAGGAAGAACGCGTCGGCCCGGCCGGCCTGCACCGCCTCGATCCCGCTGCGGCCGTCGGGGATGTTGACCATCTGCGCGGCCGGCACGTTCTGCGTCTTCAGCGCGCCGTCCTCGAAGCCGCCTGGCAGCACGGCAACCTTCACCGCCGGATCGGCTTTGACGGATGCCACGCTGGTCAGGTTCTTGGGGTTGCCCGACGGCACCGCGAACGACTCCGTCGACACGATTTCCGGTTCGGAGTAGAGGATTTGTCCGCACCGCGACTGCTTCATGAACAGCCCGGCGGCGATGATGTCCCACCGGTTCGCGTTGAGCCCCGGGATCATCGACTCGTAGGGCGTGACCACGCCCTGGATCTCCGGGATCCCCATCCGCTTCAGCACGGCGGCGACCACGTCTGGTTCCGCCCCGGTGACCGTGCCGTCCGGTTTGATCTGCGTGTAAGGTGGCTCGTTGGCGATGGCGATGCGAGCGAAGCCCTGCTTGCGAACCTGGTCCAATGTGGATCCCGCCGACTGGCCGGTGCCGGGTTGGGTGAAGCTGCACCCGGCGAGGAATCCGGCCGCAGGCAGAGCCAGGGCCGCCGTCGCGCCACCGCGAAGCAACTGTCGTCGGGAGATTTCGTTTCCGCGCATCGGCTCACGCTCCCTCGCATGCATCACCCATTCGAGTGACGCGTTGGGGAGAGACGCTAGGTCGCCCGCTTCAACCTGTCAATAAACGGATTATTGACATTGGGTTACCCCTGGAATCGGCCGATCAGCGGTACGAAAGGCCGCAAGATGTCGAACCACCTGCGCAAACGCACCAAGGAACATCCGCTGGGCCTGCGCTGTGCGTCGCCAAGGGTCGTCCCGCTTGGGCCCGATCCGGCGAATTCCACCGCCAGCCCGGGATGCGGGCATCTGTCCACAATGCCCACTCTCCGCAATGCGAAGCAGTCCGAAAGGTCCAGGTACGCTGTGGTCCCCGAAACCACCAGGAGCGGCCACCATGACCACCGAGCCCTGCTCCCGGGCCGTGTTGCTCGGGCGACTCCGGGAATGCGACCGGATCCTTCCGAGACCGGGCACGATCCGCTCCCCCAGCATTCCGACGGTGCCCTGGGACGACTTCTGCGATCCGGCCGGGCCATGGCTGGCGTGCTGCGTGGCGGAATGGCAGGAACGCGGCGGCTTTCGCCACCACCGGGCCGGAGTCGTGCTGGTGGCGTTCCGGTTCGGCTGGCTCGCCTGCTGCGCCACGGTGCCGGAGTACCACCTCGGCGTGCCGCTCCCCTCGCTGGCCGGGCTGCGCGTCGCCGTGACGGCCGAGGGCCGCCTCTCCGGACTCCGCCCGACCGGCGATCAGCTCGGCGAGAGCAGCCCGCAACAGTGGTGGGCGCAGCTGTGCCGGGCGTTCGAACCTCTGACCCGGGCTCTGCACGCGCTCGGCGGGCCAGCCCCGGAAAGCCAGGAATACTGGGGAAATCCGGTCGGCTCCCTCGGCACGGTGCTCTGGCGGCTGCAGCGCTGCGGACTGCCCGGTGACGCGATGGCCACGGCCCGCGAGCTCCGCGCGGCCACCGGTCGCGAGCACCTGCTCGACATCGACCCGGAACGCGACCCGTGGACCCGCCGGACAACTTGCTGCCAGTGGTGGCGGAACCCCGGCAGCGGCTACTGCGAAGAATGCGTCCTCTGGAACTCCCGTTCACGAAGCGTGTGAAAAGCGTGTCGTGAGCCGCCACCTTGCGGTGCCGAAGTTGACCCGTACGTACCGCCCCGATGCGGGGCAGCTTCACGCCCCCAGTTTCGGTGTGCCAGCGGTCACGTGGCCAGTGTTGCGGCGGCGCGGGTTTGGCGGGCGATCTCCATGTCTTCGCGGGCCTGCACCACCACCGTGCGCGCCGCAGCACCGGGCGCGGAGATGTCGGCGTCCTGCGTCGCCTTTTCGTTCAGCGCCCAATCCACCTTGGTACCGATGAATTCCAGTGCTTCGCAGACCGCCGACCGCACCGGCGGCTGGTGCTCCCCCACCCCGCCGGTGAACACCAGCAGATCCAACCCGCCGAGCACCGCGGTCATCGCCCCGGCGTACCGAACCAGGCTGTGCAGGTATACGTCTACGGCCACCGTCGAGTCCGCGTCGCCGCTGTCGCGCGCGGCCAGCACATCGCGCAGATCACCGGAAACCCCGGACAGCCCGGCCAGGCCGGATCGCTGCGCCAGCACGTCGAAAAGATCTTGCGGTGCAACGCGTTTCGTGTTCAGCAGCCAGCCCAGCAGGCCCGGATCCACCGTGCCGCTGCGGGTGTTCATGACCAGGCCTTCCTCCGGTGTGAAACCCATGGTCGTGTCCACGCACCGGCCGTCGCGCACCGCCGCCATCGACGCACCGGCACCGAGATGGCAGGACAGCACCCGCCCCTGCCGCGGCGGCAAACCCGCCAGCTCCGCGCCGCGGACCACCGCGTAGGAATGCGACAAGCCGTGGAACCCGTAACGGCGCAACCCCCACTTCCGGTTCCACTCCCGGGGCAGCGCATAGGTGGCCGCAGCCGTCGAAAGCCCAGCGTGGAACGCGGTGTCCACGCACGCCACCGACGGCGTGCCCGGCTCAGCGGTGCGCGCCGCGCGCAGCCCGGCGATCGCGCGCGGCTGGTGCAGCGGGGCGAGCTCGGTCAACGACTCCAGATAGGAAAGCACCCTGTCGTCGACCACGGTCGCCGCGATGATCCGCGTGCCGCCGTGCACCACGCGGTGCCCCACCGCGTCCGCCCCGTGCTCGTCGAGGAACCCGCGGATCGGCTCCGCCTCGCCCTCCCAGCGCTCCAGGGTCTCCTCCGCGACCGCCTCGTCGCCGTCCAGCAACCCGAGCTTAAGGCTGCTGGAGCCCGCGTTCACGGTCAGCACCCTCATCGCGCCGACCACACCCAGTCCCGGATCTCCGGCATGTCCTCGCCGTGCGTCGACACGTACTGCCGGTGCTCGATCAGCTTGGTCTGCAACGCTTCTCGTGCGTAGGCCGCGCGCGGGCCCAGTCGCGGCACCCGGTCGATCACGTCGATCGCCAGGTTGAACCGGTCGATCTGGTTGAGCACGCACATGTCGAACGGCGTGGTCGTGGTGCCCTCCTCCTTGTAGCCGCGGGTGTGGATGTTGTCGTGGTTGTGCCGCCGGTAGGTCAACCGGTGGATCAGCCAGGGATAGCCGTGGTAGTTGAAGATCACCGGCCGGTCGCGGGTGAACAGGCTGTCGAACTCGGCGTCGGACAACCCGTGCGGGTGCTGGCGTTCGTCCTGCAACCGCATCAGGTCAACCACGTTGATCACCCGGATGCGCAGGTCCGGGAAGTGGTCTCGGAGCAGGTCGACGGCCGCCAGCGTCTCCATCGTCGGCACGTCGCCAGCGCAGGCCATCACCACGTCGGGCTCACCGTCCTGATCGCTGCTTGCCCAGTCCCAGATCCCGATTCCCCTGGTGCAATGCACGATCGCCGCGTCCATGTCAAGGTACTGCGGCGCGGGCTGCTTGCCGGCGACCACCACGTTTATGTAGTTCCGGCTGCGCAGGCAGTGGTCGGCCACCGACAGCAGCGTGTTCGCGTCCGGCGGCAGGTAGACCCGCACCACCTCCGCCTTCTTGTTCATCACGTGGTCGATGAACCCCGGGTCCTGGTGCGAGAAGCCGTTGTGGTCCTGCCGCCACACGTGCGAGGTCAGCAGGTAGTTCAGCGACGCGATCGGCTGCCGCCAGGCGAGCTGGTCGGTGACCTTCAACCACTTGGCGTGCTGGTTGACCATCGAGTCCACGATGTGCGCGAACGCCTCGTAGCAGGAGAAGAACCCGTGCCGACCGGTGAGCAGGTAGCCCTCCAGCCAGCCCTGGCAGGTGTGCTCGGAGAGGATCTCCATCACCCGGCCGTCCGGGGCGAGCGAGTCGTCGCCCGGTTCGGTTTCGGCATCCCAGGTCCGGGCCGTGGCGTCGAGGACCGCGTTAAGCCGGTTGGAGTTGTTCTCATCCGGGGAGAAGACGCGGAAGTTGCATTCGTCCTCGTTCAGGCGCATCACATCGCACAGGAAACCACCCAGCACCCGGGTGGCCTCGCCGATGGTGGCGCCCGGGTCGTCCACCCTCACCGCGTACTGCCTGAAGTCGGGCATCCGCAGCGTGCGCAGCAGGAGACCGCCGTTGGCATGCGGGTTGTCGCTCATCCGCCGCTTTCCGGCCGGGTTGTGGTCCTTGATCCGCTGCACCGGCGCGCCGTCGGGTTCGAACAGCGCGGCCGGTTCGTAGCTGCGCATCCAGGATTCGAGCTGACGCAGGTGCGCCTGGTCGTTGCGCGGGTCGCTGATCGGCACCTGGTGCGATCGCCAGCTGCCCTCGACCCGCTTTCCGTCCACAGTAGCCGGTCCGGTCCAGCCCTTCGGGGTGCGCAGCACGATCATCGGCCACCGCGGCCGAAGCATCCGGCCGTCCCGGCGGGCACCGCGCTGGATCGCGGAGATCTCGTCCAGGCACCGGTCCAGCGTCGCGGCAAACAGGTGGTGCATCGGCTCCGGCTCCGAACCGGACACCAGGTACGGCTCGTAGCCGAAGCCGCGCAGCATGCCGAGCAGCTCGTCCTCCGGGATGCGCGCCAGCACCGTCGGATTGGCGATCTTGTAGCCGTTGAGGTGCAGGATCGGCAGTACGGCGCCGTCGGTGACCGGATCCAGGAACTTGTTGGAGTGCCAACTGGTGGCCAGCGGTCCGGTCTCCGCCTCGCCATCACCGACGACGCACGACACGATCAGGTCGGGGTTGTCGAAAGCGGCGCCGAAGGCGTGCGAGAGCGAATACCCGAGCTCGCCGCCCTCGTGGATCGAGCCCGGTGTCTCCGGCGCCACGTGGCTGGGAATCCCGCCGGGGAAGGAGAACTGGGTGACCAGGCGGCGCAGGCCCTCGTAGTCCTGCGCGACGTCCGGGTAGACCTCGCTGTAGGTGCCCTCCAACCACGCCGCCGCCACCAGGCCGGGGCCGCCGTGCCCCGGCCCGATCACGTACATCATGTTCAGGTCGCGGGCCCGGATCGCCCGGTTGAGGTGGGCGTAGATGAAGTTCAGGCCCGGCGTGGTGCCCCAGTGCCCGAGCAGCCGGGGCTTGATGTGCTCGGGGCGCAACGGCTCCCTCAGCAGCGGGTTGTCCATCAGGTAGATCTGCCCGACGGACAGGTAGTTGGCGGCCCGCCACCACAGCTGCAGCCCGTCGACCTCCTGCGGGTCCAGGTGTTCGGACACGGCGGGCGTGGTGGTCCAGGTGACCCTGGTGGTTTCGGTGCTGATCTCACTGCTCATCCCGGCTCCCAATGCTCGACACCCCGTCATTCAGCGTGGTGGGCACCAGCTGGTTCGCAACTCGGGGTCCTGCGGAAAACCACGGGTGATCAGTGCTGAGCACCGCATTTCGCGACGTGCTTCGCCGCCATAGCTTTCGCACCGTGACTGGAAAGTTGTTCTCCACGCGGTTCCGGTTGGCGGCCGGGCTGGCGTGCGCGCTGGCGTGCCCGCTCGGGACAACGGAACTGGTCCACTTCAGACTGTTCTGCCCACATCTGTCCCGCAGACGGTCGGCCCGAAGCCCGGTGAAGGCACCAACGCGGTTGGCGACGGGGTGGCGGGCGCCCGTGACCAACTAACTGGGGCACGGCTGCCCTCACCCGATCCGCTAGAGGAGGCGGTCGACGGTGATCTCGGCGGCGGAACGGCGAGCCGCCGCGATGATGTCCAGGGCCGCCACCGCGTCCGCCGGGTCCACCGGCGGCGGGGTGCCGTCGCGCAGCGCCTTGACGACCCCGCCGTAGAACGCCAGGTAGTCGCCCGCTTCGCTGGGCACCCGCCGGACGTCGTCGCCGACGCCCAGGGCACCCCACAGGGCCTCCGGTTCGCGGCCCCAGGTGTCGTCGACGGGCAGGCGCCCGGCGCGCAGCTCGGCTTCCTGCGGGTCCGAGCCGTACTTGGTGAAGGTGGCCGCATCGCCGAGCACCCGGAAGCGCGGGCCCGGCCGCGCCGTGACCTTGCTCATCCACATGTGCGAACGAACGCCGTTGGCGTGGGTGAGCGCGATGAACGTGTCATCGTCGGCCTGCATCCCGGCCCGCCGGCAGTCGATCTCGGCGTAGACCGCGGCGACCGGGCCGAACAGCTGCAGGGCCTGGTCTATGAGGTGGCTGCCCAGGTCGTAGAGGATGCCCGCGAAGTCCTCCGCGCCGCCGGAGTCCCGCCAGGTCGGCTTCGGCGTAGGCGACCACCGCTCGAACCTCGACTCGAAGCGGTGCACCCGGCCCAGCTCGCCGTCGTCCAGCAGCTTGCGCACCGTGCGCATGTCGTTGTCCCACCTGCGGTTCTGGAAGACAGTCAGCAGCTGTCCCTTGGCCGCCGCGTGCTCGATCAACTGCCGCCCTTCGACCGAGGTCGGGGTGAACGGCTTGTCCACCACGACCGGCAGCCCGGCGTCCAGCGCGGCCGTGGCCAACTCGACGTGCGTGCGGTTCGGGCTGGCGATCACCACCAGGTCGAGCTCGCGCCCCAGCAGCGCGTCCATGTCGCCGACCATCTCAGCCTCCGGGTGCTCGGCGCGCACCTGCTGCTGCCGCTCGGGGTTGGCGGTGACGACCGCCGCCAGCCTCAGCGACGGATGGGCTGCGATCAGCGGGGCGTGGAAGATCGCGCCGCCGACGCCGTATCCGACAAGTCCGACTCGCAGTGCAGAGCTCATGCCCCCATTAGACCCCGCCACCCAGCTCGACCCCGCCTCCAGCGACCCCGCAAACTCCATTGAAATCGAAGCTCCGATTTCAATGAGCCTTCCACCCTGTCCGATCCGCGGCCGCGACGCCGGAAGTCCACGGCACTGGGATGCCGCAAGCGGCGCAGCCGCCTTAGCCCCTCGCCCCGGCACCGCCTCGGGTTCTCAAGCGGTCTTCTCGCGAGGACAGCCCGGACGGCCGCGTTGGGGTCGCAAAAGCCCGGGGTCCCCGCAGGCCGAGAAGGCCGCCGAGGTTCCGCTACCGCACCGCCGCAAGAACAGGCTGGAAAACGCTCAAAGGAATTGCGGGCAGCAGGTCAGGCCGAGGCCCGGCGCGGGCCCACGTTGGTCTGGCCCGGGCAGACCAGGCCGGTCTCGTAGGCCGTGATCACCAGCTGGGTGCGCGAGCTGAGGTGCAGCTTCTGCATCACGTGATAAAGGTGCGACTTCACCGTCAGCTCCGCCAGCCCGAGGTTGCGGGCGATCTCGGCGTTCGACCCGCCGCGCGCGACCTCCAGCAGCACGTCCAGCTCCCGCTCCGTCAGCGCGCTCAACTCGCTGCGGGCGTCGCGGACGCCCAGCGCCGCGAAGCGCTGCAACAGCCGCTTGGTGATTCGCGGCGACAGCAGCGCATCCCCAGCAGCGACGGTGTGCACGGCCTTGACCAGCTCCTCCGGCGTGGCGTCCTTGAGCAGGAAACCGCTGGCCCCGGCGCGCAAGGCGGCGTAGACGTACTCGTCGAGGTCGTGCACCGTGAGCATGATCACCGAGGTTTCGCCGCCGGTTTCCGCGATGATGTCGCGGGCCGCCGCTATGCCGTCCTTGCCCGGCATCCGCACGTCCATCAGCACCACGTCGGGCCGCCGCCGGCGCACCGCGGACAGCGCCGCTTCACCGTCGGCGGCTTCGGCCAGCACGCGCAGGCCCGGTTCGCTGGACAGCAGCGCGACCAGTCCCGCACGGATCATCGCTTGGTCGTCGGCTACCAGGACGGTCGTGTCCGCAGTTTCCACGCCGGGCCTCCTCGGTCCGGGCCCCCCGAATTCCGGCTCAGGGCAGGTCCGAATTTTCCGCGCACGGTAGCATGGCTTGAAGGTGAAATCCGTTCAAAACCGGATGCGCGGTCAAGGTTCCGCTTAGCAGCGCAACGCGTTCCCGCAGTCCGATCAGCCCGTGTCCCGACTGCTGGGACGTAGGGCGGGCGTCCACCGCGTCCAGCCCGCCTAGGTGGTTGGTCACCTCGATCCGCAACGCGTCCGGCCCGTAGTCCAGCAGCACACGCGCCCTCCCGGAGCCGGCGTGCTTGAGCACGTTGGTCATCGCCTCCTGCACGATCCGGTATGCGGTCATCTCCACCCCGAAGCCCAGCTCGCGGACCTGGCCGCGCCGGTCGAGCTTCCACACCACGCGCCCGCCACGCACCGACTCGACCAGCTTGTCCACGCCGTCCAGGCTGGGCGTCGGCTGCCAGTCCACCGGGTCCTGACCAGCGGAGTTGCGATCGCGCAGCACGTTGAGCAGGTTGCGCATCTCCCCCAATGCGCTGCGGGAGGTCTGCTCCAGCTCCTGCAAGGTCTGCCGGGCATGCTCCTGGTCGCGGTCGATCAGCGCCCGCGCGACGCCCGCCCGCAACGCCACCACGGACAGGCTGTGCGACACGATGTCGTGGAACTCCCGTGCTATGCGGGCCCGTTCGATTGCCGCGGCATCGGCGGCGAGCTGGTCGCGGGCCTCGTCGAGCAGCGCCAGGGTCTGCTCCAGCTGCGCCGCGCGACGCCGACCGACCTGCATCGCGCGCGCCCAGCCGATCACCATGACGAGGTTCACCACCGCGCCAGCGATCCGCAACAGGCTCTCCACCGGCGACAGCTCGTAGACGACCATCTCGGTGACCGGGTAGACCATCGCGATCGTCGCGGCGATCACCGATGCGGTCCGCGATCCGCGCACGCAGACCGAGTAGACCGCGACGAGGATCACCAGGTTCAGCCCGCCGATGTAGAGCTTGAGCAGGGTGAGCGCGACGGTGACCGCCAAAAGCACGAACAGCACCAGCCAAGGCACCCGTCGCCGCAGCGGCAGCATGCTGGTGGCCGGCACGCTTACCAGCAGCGGCCACCACCAGACCATCCACGGCGGATGCTCGCCGATGGAGAGGTCGAGGCCGTGCAACACGCACAGCACGACCACGAAAACGACATCGCCGAGGACCACGCGGCGCGCGATGATCCAGGTCAGCAAGCCAGTCCGCGGCGCCGCGACAGCGGAGCTGCCAAGCGCATGATCGACCATCAAACCTGCCTCACACGGTGCGCGGATCGGCTCGCTGGCGAGCCAGCACGAGTCCGTGAGCGGCACAGCCGCTCACGGACCAAGATCCTGCGCACTGCCCCGAGGTGCTTCATCCACCGAAAGTCGTAGCGGGCAACCTACCCGCTCACGATCAACGACGGGGCCGCAACGGTCAATATCCGCGCGCGACCCACTCGTCGAACTGGGGCCGGACCGCGCCGATCGTGGTGCTCTCCCCGTGTCCCGTTCGGACCTCGGTGTCCTCCGGCAACGGCAACAACCGCTCCCGGATAGACACCGTGATCGTCCCGAAGTCCGAATAGGACCGACCGGTGGCGCCGGGCCCACCGGCGAACAAGGTGTCACCGGAGAACACCACGCCGAGCTCGGGCGAGTACAGGCACACCGCGCCCGGCGCGTGGCCGGGCGTGTGCAGCACCTGCAGCCCGATTCCGCCGACCTCGACCACTTGGCCGTCGGCGAACTCCCGGTCTGGTCGGCGGTCCGGGTGGACCAGGTTCCACAGCACCAGGTCGTCTGGGTGCAGGAAGATCGGCGCCCCGACCGCGTCTGCCAGCTCCGGCGCCTTGCGCACGTGGTCGTCGTGGGCATGCGTGCACAGCACGGCCAGCACCCGGCGGTCGCCGACGAGCCGGCGGATCGCCTCGATGTCGTGCGGGGCGTCGATGATCACGCACTCCTGGTCGTCGCCGACCACCCACGCGTTGTTCTCGACATCGAAGGTCTGGTCGTCGAGCGAGAACGTGCCCGACGTGGTCGCGTGATCGATGCGCGCCGTCATCCGAAGGTCACCACCGAACGCAGCACCTCGCCGCGGTGCATCTTCTCGAACGCCTGCTCCACCTGGTCCAGCGCGATCTCCTCGCTGACGAACTTCTCCAGCGGCAACCGGCCCTGCTGGTAGAGCTCGATCAGCATCGGGAAGTCGCGTTCCGGCAGGCAGTCGCCGTACCAGCTGGACTTCACCGCGCCGCCGCGGCCGAAGACGTCCAGCAGCGGCAGCTCCAGCTTCATCTCCGGGGTGGGCACCCCGACCAGCACCACGGTGCCGGCCAAGTCGCGGGCGTAGAAGGCCTGCTTGAACGTCTCGGGGCGGCCGACCGCGTCGATCACCACGTCGGCGCCGAAACCGCCGGTGAGCTCGCGGATCGCCTCGACGCTATCGGTCTCGGAGGCGTTGACGGTGTGCGTGGCGCCGAACTGGCGCGCCCACTGAAGCTTCTTCGGATCGGTGTCCACCGCGATGACCCGCCGCGCCCCGACCATGCTGGCCCCCGCGATCGCACCGTCCCCGACGCCACCGCAGCCCAGCACCGCGACCGTGTCGCCCGGCCCGGCGTTGCCGGTGTTGATGGCGGCCCCGATCCCGGCCATCACGCCACAACCCAGCAGTCCGGCCACCGCCGGACGCGCCGATGGGTCCACTTTGGTGCACTGCCCGGCGTGCACCAGTGTCTTCTCCGCGAAGGCTCCGATGCCCAACGCAGGCGACAGCGGGGTGCCGTCCGTCAGCGTCATCGGCTGCGCCGCGTTGTGCGTGTCGAAGCAGTACTGCGGCCGACCGCGCTTGCAGGCCCGGCATACCCCGCACACCGCGCGCCAGTTGAGGATCACGAAGTCACCGGGCTCCACGTCGCGCACACCTTCGCCGACCGCCTCGACGACACCCGCTGCCTCGTGCCCGAGCAGGAACGGGAACTCGTCACTGATCCCACCCTCCCGGTAGTGCAGATCGGTGTGGCACACGCCGCACGCCTGCACCCGCACCACCGCCTCACCAGGTCCCGGATCCGGAACGTTGATGGTCACCACCTCGACCGGCCGGCCTTTCCCGGTCGCCACCACCGCGCGGACGTCAGCCACGAACACCTCCAGCATTTCGTCGTTTCCAACCACCATCGTCATATGCGCGCACGAGCGCAATCAAGAGCAGCCTCCCGCCGGATTCCAAACACGCAGAGTTACTGATTAACTACTGTACGATTCCCGGTAAGAGGGGAGGACGATCATGGTCGACACGCGCATCCCGCCCGCCCGGGAAATGGACATCGATCGGCCCTGCGCCGCGCGGATCTACGATACGTTCCTCGGCGGCAGCCACAACTTCGGCTGTGAGCGGGCCTTCGCGGAACGCCTGGAACGGAAGCTGCCGTACATCGGCGAAACGTACCGGGAGAACCGGGCGTTCCTCCGGCGGGTCGTGGAGTACCTGCTGACGCACGGCGTCCGCCAGTTCATCGACCTGGGCTCGGGCATCCCCACGATCGGCCACGTGCACGAGGTGGCGCGGCGCCGGACGCGCGACTTCCGGGTGCTCTACGTGGACAACGAGCCGCTCACCGTCGCGCACAGCAAGCCGCTGCTGGCCGGCGAGCCGCGCGCCGAGATCATCCGGGCGGACTGCCGCGACCCGAAGTCCGTCCTCAACGCCCCGGAGGCCGTCGAACTGCTCGACCCGGCCGAGCCGGTAGGGCTGCTGATGGCGCCGCTGCACTTCATCCCCGACTCCGACGACCCGGTGGCGCTGGTCGAGACCTATCGCGACGCGCTGGTCCCCGGCAGCCACCTGGTGATCTCGCACCTGACCGGCAGCCACGCCCCGGACGAAATGCGCATCCTCGCGGGCCACTACGCGGAGACCGCAGACCCGTTGCAGCCGCGCGAAGTGGAATGGATCGAGAAACTGTTCGGCGACTTCGACGTCGTGCGGCCCGGCACGACGTCCCTGTCGGACTGGCGCCCCGAACCCGGTCGGACGACCACGAAGCAGCCCTACTGCCTCCTCCACGGCGGTGTCGCCCGCAAGCCCTGACTCGTGACGCAATTTCCATTGAGCGTTTTCCCAACCTCGCGGAGAAGCCCCGGCGGTGCCGGTTGCAAAGGTGCGCCAAGGCAGTCAGGCCGGTTGCGGCAGCCCCGCACCATCAGGCTTCCGGCACCGCGGCTGTGGATCGGCCAGGCCGGAAAACCTCAATGGAAATTGCGGCGTCGCGGTAGGTCAGCGGGGGATGAACAGCAGCAGGACGCCCGCGATGATCGCCGCGATGCCCGCTGCCAGCCAGGCACCCGCCAGTCCGGCTTGCTCGGCGAAGATGCCGAAGAGCAGCGGTCCGACGCTGCCGCCGAGGTAGATGCCGGTCTGCGTGAACGAGGTGGCGCTGGCGACCCGATCCGGGGCGATCCTGGCGACCGCGAAGTTCAGCAGCCCGGGCCACGCCCAGCCCGCACCGAAGCCGATGGACACCCCGATCAGGAACGCCCACGTCGAATCCACCGCCATCAGCCCGAAGCCGATCGATCCGATCAGCAGCATCGCGGTGATCACCCGCAGCAGGTTCGGGTTCTTGCGGTCCGCGAGCACGCCCGCGCACAGCCGGATCGTCAGCCCGGTAGCCGAGCCCAGCGACAGCACCAGCCCGGCCACCGCCGGGCTGAACCCGACCTCGACTGCCGTCGTGGTGACGAACGCGCCGAGCGCGTTGGCCGCGGCCGAACCGAGGCCGCCAGAGATCGCCAGCAACAGCAGCGCGCCCCGGGCGTCGTTGCGACCGGCGGTGTCGCCGCCTTTGATGGCGGATCGCTCGGCGTCCGGCAGCCGCGGCACCGCGACGGCGGCGACCAGGCCGACCAGCCCGGCGATCACGAACACCCACCGCCATCCGACGGTCAAGGCCACGGCGGGCACCGCGACCCCCGCTAGCAGCGTCGCGGCCGGGATGGAGGACTGCTTCACTCCGAAGCCCATACCTCGGCGGTTGGCCGGAATCCCTTGGGCGATCAGCAGGTTCGATGCCGGTTGCGCCAGCGAGTTCGGCAGTCCGGCCACCCACAGCAGCCCCAGCAGCCACGGCGCATCGGGCGCCCAGGCCAGGCCGAACAGGCAGAGCGAGCTGCCCAGCGCGCCCAGCCGCATGCCGAGGCGGGCGCCGATCCGCTCGACGAGCCACCCCATCGTCCGGGACGCCACCGATGCGACGCCGAAGAAACCGGCCGCCCCCACTCCCAGCAGCGCAGCGCCGAACCTGAGGTCCTGCTGCAGCTGCACGCCCATGCCACCAACGAGGAACACCGGGAAGACCCCGACCGTGACCACCGCGGCCACCGACGACAGCACCCGCGGTATCCCGATGGTCCGCGGCACCTGCCCGGCGACGGCCACTGCGGGCATGCGTCCTCCTCGGTGCTTGTGGTGTGCTGGTCTTACGAGCGTGGGAACCGACCAAATTTTTAGCAACGCTAACGTGACGCACGCCTCCCCTCGGCCGACGTGTCTCCCCCGGCCGGATGTACCCGGGTTGACGTCGACCCCGCAGAGGCGCAAGGGTCAGTGGAGTTGATCGACAACGGGAGGACAGCGTGACCGTGGCACCGGGTTCCGGACTCCCCGCGTCGCAGATCCCAGATCTGGTGCTGCTGGACGCCGTGGAGCTGTCCTGGTTGATCCGCCGCCGGGAGATCTCCTGCGTCGAGGCGATGCAGACCTACCTCGGACACATCGACCGGTTCAACCCGGCGGTGAACGCGATCGTCTCCCGCGCCGACGAGACCGAGCTCATCGACCAGGCGCGGCAGCGAGACAAGGAACTCGACCGCGGCGAGTGCGCGGGGTGGATGCACGGTTTCCCGATCGCGGTGAAGGACCTATCCGACGCGGCGGGGTTCCCCACCACGAAGGGCTCACCGATCTTCACCGAGAACCTCGCGACGACCGACGACCTGCACGTGCGGCGGATGCGGGACGCCGGCGCGATCTTCATCGGCAAGACCAACGTCCCCGAGTTCGGCCTGGGCTCGCACACCTTCAACCCGGTGTTCGGCACCACTGTCAACGCCTACGACACCACGCGCAGCGCGGGCGGCAGCAGCGGCGGCGCCGGGGCCGCTCTGGCGCTACGGATGTTGCCGGTCGCCGACGGCAGCGACTTCATGGGGTCGCTGCGCAACCCCGCGGCATGGGGCAACCTCGTGTCGCTGCGGCCCGGCTTCGGCCGCATCCCGAGCGAGGGATTCCTCAGCGAGCCCTCGGTGGTCGGCCCGATGGGGCGCACGGTGCGCGACATCGCGATGCTGCTGTCCACAATGGCCGGTCCGGACGAGCGCGCACCGCTGAGCATCGAGCAGGATCCGGAGTTGTTCACCGGCAGCCTGGACCGCGACTTCGAGGGCACCCGGATCGGCTGGGTCGGCGACTTCGACGGATACCTGGCCACCGAGCCGGGCCTGCTGGACCTGTGCGCCGAAGCCTTCGCCGCCTTCGCCGAGATCGGCTGCGAGGTCGAGCCGGTGTCGCGCCGGCTGCCGGTCGAGCAGGCCTGGGAGACCTTCCTGCTGTGGCGCTCGTGGATGGTCGGGCACAACAACGTAGACCTGCACGCCGACCCGGCCACCCGGGCGATGCTCAAACCGGAGGTGATCTTCGAAGTAGCGGGTTACCAGCAGCTCACCGCGGATGACATCTCACGCGCCTTGACCGGCCGGGACGAGTGGTACGCCGCGGTGTCGCGGTTGTTCGACGAATACGACTTCCTGCTTGCGCCGAGCGCGCAGGTGTTCCCGTTCGACGTCGAACAACGCTGGCCGCAGGAGATCCGCGGCCGGCCGATGGACACCTACCACCGGTGGATGGAGACGGTCGCGCCGTGGACGCTGTCCGGGCTCCCGATCGCGAACCTGCCGGTCGGGTTCAACGAAGCCGGGCTGCCGATGGGAGTCCAACTGATCGGCCGCAACCACGCGGAATGGCCGCTCCTGCAGCTGGCCAACTCCTACGAACGAGCCACCGACTGGACCCACCGAGTACTGCCACCCCTGCTGCGGTAAGGCCCGAACCGCAGTTTCAACGCGGGGAGGAGGGGTCCGATGCATGGAAATTGCCGCCCTCCGGCGTGTCGGGACCCGACACGCCGGAGGTTGTGGATAACTCCGCAATTTCAATGGAAATCAGACCTTCGATTTCCAATTGAAATCGCGGAAAGCGTCTCAGCCGCGGAAGGCCGACAGGCCGGTCAGGGCCTGGCCGATGGTGAGGGCGTGCATCTCGCTGGTGCCCTCGTAGGTCAGCACCGACTCCAGGTTCGTCATGTGCCGGATCACCGGGTACTCCAGCGAGATCCCGTTGGCGCCCAGGATGGTTCGGGCGGTGCGGGCCACCTCCAGCGCGCCGCGGACGTTGTCGAGCTTGCCGAAGCTCACCTGCTGGGGGATCAGCTGCCCGGCGTCCTTGCGCTTGCCGAGGTGCAGCGCTAGCAACCGTCCATTTTGGATTCGCACCGCCATGTCGGCGAGCTTGCCCTGGGTGAGCTGGAAACCACCGATCGGCCGCCCGAACTGCTCGCGGGTCGTCGCGTATTCCAGCGCCGCCTCCAGGCAGCTGCGCCCGGCACCGACCGCGCCCCACACGATGCCGTAGCGCGCCTCATTGAGGCAGGACAGCGGGCCGCGCAGGCCGGTGACCTCAGGCAGCACCGCGTCGGCGGGCAACCGGACGTCGTCGAGCACCAGCTCGCTGGTCACCGAGGCGCGCAGCGAAAGCTTGTGCTTGATCTCCGGGGCCGAGAAGCCCGGCGTGTCGGTCGGGACAACGAAACCGCGCACCCCTTCGTCGGTTTGCGCCCAAACCACCGCGACCGAGGCCACTGTGCCGTTGGTGATCCACATCTTGCGGCCGTCCAGCACCCAGTCGGAGCCGTCGCGGCGCGCGACGGTGCGCATCGAGGCCGGGTCGGAGCCGTGGTCCGGCTCGGTCAGGCCGAAGCAGCCGATCGCCTCGCCCGCGGCCATCTGCGGCAGCCAGTGCTGCTTGTGCTCCTCGGAGCCCCAACGCCAGATCGCGAACATCGCCAGCGAACCCTGCACCGAAACCAGCGAGCGCAGACCGGAGTCGCAGGCCTCCAGTTCCTCGCAAGCGATGCCGTAGTCCACTGCGGACAGTCCGGCGCAGCCGTAGCCTTCTAGGTGCATGCCGAGCACACCGAGCTTGCCCAGCTCCCGGGTGAGTTCCCGGGCCTGAGGGAACTCGCCGCGCTCGAACCACTCCGCGACGTGCGGCTGCACGTGGTCCCGGCACAGCGCGCGCACGCTGTCGCGGATCGCGAGCTGCTCCGGGGTGAATTCGGCGTCGATCCCCAGCGGATCGCGCGGGTCGAACGCGGGACGTTTGCCACCGGCACTCATTGCGGGCTCCTCCTTGAGACGAGGGGGGAAAGCTCTTGCTCGGAGTCCTCCAGCCACGCGAGGACTTCCTTGGTGTGTTCGCCGAGCAGCGGCGGCGGTGTCACCTCGGCGCTGCCGTGGCCGGAGAAGTCGATGGGGATGCGCACCTGCATCGCGGCTCCGCCGCCGGGATCGACCATCGGCCGCAGCCCCAGCGACTCGGCGTAGTGCACCGCCCGCGACAGGTCGTTGACCTGGCCGCACGCGATGCCCATGCCCTGCAGGCGCTGCTGCCAGTCCGCGGCGGTCCGCGCGCCGAGCACGTTCTCCAACTGCCGCGCCAGTTCGTCGCGGTTGGCCACCCGCTCCGCGTTGGTCGCGAACCTCGGGTCGCCGACCAGCGAGACCAACCCCAGCGCTTCGCACAACCTGCGGAACTGCGCGTCGTTGCCGACCGCGACGGCCAGGAACGCGTCCTCGCAGCGCAGCGCCTCGTACGGCGCGATGCTGGGGTGCCGGTTGCCGATTCGCTGCGGCGCGATGCCGGTCGTCAGCAGGCTGCTCATCTGGTTCGCCAGCGACGCCAGCAGGCTGGACAGCAGGTTCACCTCGACGTGCTGGCCGTGGCCGGTCAGTTCGCGGTGCCGCAGCGCGGCCATGATGCCCAGCGCCGCGTCCTTGCCGGTGAGCACGTCCACCACCGCCACGCCGACCTTCATCGGCGCGCCTTCGGGCTCGCCGGTGATGCTCATCAGCCCGCCGAGCGCCTGCACGACGAAGTCGTAGCCGGGCAGGTGTGCGCCTTCCTTGCTGCCGAACCCGGTGATCGAGGTGTAGATCAGCCGCGGGTTGAGCTCCCGGGCGCTCTCGTGGTCCAGGCCGTAGCGGGCCAGCGAGCCGGACTTGAAGTTCTCCACCAGGACGTCGGCGCGGCTGATGAGCCGTCGCGCGGCTTCCTGGTCCTCCGGGTCGGCGAGGTCGAGGGTGATGCTGCGCTTGCCCCGGTTGACCGACTCGAAGTAGGCGGAGCTGTGCTCGGTCCAGGGCGGTCCCCACGAGCGCGTGTCGTCGCCTTCGCCGGGGCGCTCCACCTTGATCACGGTCGCGCCGAGATCGGCCAGCAGCATGGTCGCGTACGGGCCGGCCAGCACCCGGCTGAAGTCCGCGACGACCACACCGTCCATCGGCAGCTTCTCCATGCACCCACCCTTCCGACCAGCAGGCCGGCGAACCGGCAGACCGATGCCCGTGCGGCGCGGTTACCGGAACAGCGGCTTGCATCACCGCGATTTTGGATCCAATATACAGTTGATCGGGCGACGGTCAAGACGCCCGAAAACTTGGGGAGCCTGGGATGCAGCGACCACCCACCACCCAGGAGTTCGTCCTCGACGAGCTCCGGAAGTCCATCGTGTCCGGCGATCTGGCGCCGGGCCAACCGATCCGGCAGGACACCATCGCCCAACGCCTCGGCGTGAGCCGGGTTCCGCTGCGCGAGGCGCTGAAGACGCTGGAGGCCGAGGGGCAGGTGATCTACCAGCCGCACCGGGGCTACTCGGTGGCCGAGCTGTCGCTGAGCGACCTGCTGGAGGTCTACCGGATGCGCGAGCTGCTCGAATCGGAGGCCGCGGTGGTGGCGACCGAGCAGCTCAGCGATGCCGGCCTGGCCCGGATCACCGACGCCCAGCGCGATGTCGAGAAGGCCGCCGACAGCGGCGACCTGGTGGCCATGATCGCGGCGAACCGCCGATTCCACTTCGCGCTGCTGGAGCCGGCCGGGATGCCCCGCCTGCTGCGCATCGTGCGCACGCTCTGGGACGCCACGGACGCCTACCGCGCGGTGTACTACAACTCCGACACCAACCGCGAGCGCGTCCGCCACGAGCACGACGCGATCGTGGCGGCGGTCGCGGATCGCCGAGCCGACCAGTTGGTCCGGCTGCTCGACGAACACCGCCGCCACGCGGTGGACGCACTCCGCACCACCATCGCGTCCGAAGTGGACTGATCAGGCCTTGAGGAGGATTTCCGCCGTGCTGCGTGCTTTCCGGACCGCAGCGGGGAAGCCGGCCGAGGCGGCCACCGTCGCACCCTCGTAGAGCAGCAGGGTGCCGTCCGCGAAGTCCGCCGGGTCGGCCAATCCCGCTGCCGCGGCGAGCTCTTCGAAGTACTGCCGCATCCACCGCTTCTGGCCGGTGATCACGGCGCGGGCCGGGTGCTGGCGGATCCGGGATCCGCCAAGGCGTTGACGAATCCGCAGCCCCGGAAGTCCGCGCGGTCCATCCACGCGTCGAGCGCGTCGAAGACCGCCAGCAGCTTCTCCCGCGGCGGGCCCGCGGACTCGGTGACCCACCGCTGAAGCCAGACCCGCCAGCGCTGGTCTCGTTCTACCAGGTACGCGGTGACGAGCTGGTCCTTCGAGCCGAAGCGCGCGTACAAGGTCTTCTTAGTGACCCCGGCTCCGGCGGCGATCGCCTCGACCCCGACGGCGTGGATGCCCTGCCGGTAGAACAGCTCAGCCGCCAACGGAAGATCATCCGAGACCACCTCGACGACTACGCCGCCATGCCCCGGGCGGACTTCGACGCGATGCTGACCCGCCAGCTGGTCATGACGGTCGCAGACCCGACCCGGATGACCGGCGAAACCCTCGAAGCCAACCTCGCTCCACATAGGCCACGGATGGGCCGGGCGTTCTTCGAACACCAGGTGAGCCACTACGACTCGACCCCGTGCGGCCTGATCGGGCATGTTTCGAAGGGCAGCTCTTACCAACTCGCTCGGCCAACTCGCGCGGCAAGAGGCGCCCTTCGCACTTCACCCGATCCGGAACCCGGTCAGTTGTCGTAGGTGTAGAAGCCCTTGCCGGACTTCTTGCCTTTCAGGCCCGCGTCGAGCATCCGCTGCAGCAGCGGCGGGGCCGCGTAGGTGGGTTCGGCGTACTCCGCGTACAGCGAGTCCGCGATGGCCTTCAGGGTGTCCAGGCCGACCAGGTCTGACAGCCGCAGCGGGCCCATCGGGTGGGCGCACCCCAGCACCATGCCCTTGTCGATGTCCTCGGCGCTGGCGAAACCGCCCTCCAGCATCCGGATCGCCGACAGCAGGTACGGCACCAGAAGCGCGTTGACGATGAACCCGGACCGGTCCTTGGCCCGGATGGTCTGCTTGCCCAGCTGCTCGGTGGCGAAGACCGCGGCCCGCTCGACAGTCTCCTCGGAGGTCAGCAGCGACGGCACCAGCTCGACGAGCTTGAGCACCGGCACCGGGTTGAAGAAGTGCACGCCGAGGACCTGTTGCGGGCGCTTGGTGGCGGCGGCGAGCTTGGCGATCGGGATGGACGAGGTGTTCGACGCCAGGATCGCCTCCGGGGCGGCCACCACCTTGTCCAGCTCGGCGAAGAGCTTGAGCTTCAACTCCTCGTCTTCAGCGATCGCCTCGATGACCATGTCGCGGTCGTCGAAGTCGGCGAGGGTGGTGGTGAAGTGCAGCCGGGACTGCGTCTCGTCGCGTTCAGCTTCGGTGAGCTTCCCCTTCTGCACCGCGCGGTTGAGCGATTTCCACAGCTTGGCGCGGCCGGCTCGGGCGGCTTCGGCGTTCACCTCGCACACGATCACGTCGATGCCGGCTCGGGCACCGACCTCCGCGATGCCGCCGCCCATCTGCCCGCCGCCGATGACTCCCAGTCGCTCGATCTTCGTCACCACACCGATCCTTCCGCTTCCGGCTGCGCTGCCGACGCACGGCCCGCGTCGGCCAGATCATGCCAAAAACATCGACTACCCACCGGTAAACAGTGCGCTAGGCCACGTCGATCGCAAGACCGCGCGCAAGGCCCGCGGAGCCGGGCCTCACCCCCGGACCGGCTCCGCGCGGTCGGACCCCCGATCCGCCCCTGACCCCCTGAAGTAATTTCAGGTTACAACACGGTCCGCGCATAAACGCATGCACGCCCGGCATGGTTCCCGCTGGTCACGCTGGCTGGCACGTCGGGCACCACAGGGTGCTGCGGCCGCCGATGCGCATCCGCCGCAACGCCGACGAGCAGCGCGGACACCGCCGGTCCGGCTCGTCGCGGTGCCCGGTCAGCCAAGACGCACCATCCGGAACCCGGCCGACGCGAACGGCCTCCCGCAGGATCGCCCGCATCTCGCGGTGCAGCCCATCGAGGTCTGCTGCGCCCAGGTCCGCGGTGGACCGGTTCGGATCGATCCGGGCCCGCCAGAGGATTTCGTCGGCGCAGATGTTGCCGAGCCCAGCGAGCACCGACTGGTCCATCAGGGCAGGCTTGAGGCGCCGCCGGGTGCGGGTGAGCCGCTCGGCGAACTCGTCGGCGGCGATCGCCTGCGCGTCCGGGCCGAGTTCGGCCAGCAGATCGTCCACTTCGTACTGCTCCCGCGCGAGGTGGATCCCAGTCAGCTTCCGCATGTCCCTGTAGCGGAGTTCACCCGCGGCGAAGTCGAACACGAGCCGGTCGTGCTGGTGCAGTTCGTCACCGTGGGCGCACCACTGAAGATTCCCCGTCATCCCGAAGTGCAGCAGCAAGGTCGGCGGCGCAGGCGAGGCGTTCGCGGCGGCTGCGGTCGCGATCAGCAGCCACTTGCCGTGCCGCCGAGGTTCGGCGAAGTACCTGCGCCGCAGTGCGCGCTGGAACGCATCTGCGCCGACACCGCGCAGCACCTGCTCGTCGTGCACGCGCACCTCGCGCACCTGCCGGCCGGTCGCCTGCTCCGCGACCCGACGGAATCCTTCTACGTCGGGAAGTTCGGGCATGTCCCCCGGCTACCCGCTGGCGCGTCGTCCTAGCAGTTCGAGCTGAACTACCCGACGCTGCACCCGAGGTCGGCCATATTTTCGAAATCAGGTACTTCCGGTACGCGTAGTCGTCGTCATCCCAGGGCAGGTGTCCAGGTTGCTGACCCCGGTCCTCACCCACGTAGACAACGACGAAGTAGCGCCCTTATTAGGCACACCATCGGGTGCTGCTGACCCGGATCCGGGCGTTCATACAGCAGCACCTCGGCGGCCCCTAACTCTCTCCCGGCACGGTCGCCGCAGCACACCCGTCTCCCTCCGGCGCCTGCGCCGGCTCTTCCACTAGCAAGGCACGACCGTTTTCAGCTGGGTACGCCAGCTACGACTGGAACGCTGCCACCGCGACCTCGCCGACCCCCATCAACGCGCCTCCCCCGGTTCACGCCATCGCGTCGCGATGGGGCTTCACCGACTCGGCGCGCTTCAGCCGCGCCTTCCGCTGCGCCTACGGCCTTTCCCCAGCAATGTCCGGGACCGGCCATAACCACCTAGGCACTCCCGATACATGCTCCTCAGCTGTCACAAACGCGTCGCCGCAGCTCGAACGCGGAAGGCCGACGCGCTTCCCGCCAGGAGACACCGGGCACACACGGTCAATGAGACGGCACGCCGCGTCAACGACTTCGTGGTCCATTCCCGAGATGCTCCACCCGAGCCCGTTGGTGCATCAGGAACAACGGTGCAAGCCGCATCGCTAACCGGGACCGGTTCGAGCTCATCAAGCGATCGTCCTACGGCAACCGTCCGTACCTGGAGTACAAGTACATCCGCAAGGATGGCACCGTGCAGCAAGGCACCCACTGGGGCGTGACCAACATCGGCACCGCGGTCAAGTTCGACCACAATCCCGGAGTGGGCCGCAAGGTCGCCTTCCGCGTGTGTGTGCGGTCGACCATCAGCCCGACCCATGCAGTAGCGATGATGACGGCCGGTAGGCGGTCGGCTACGCCTGATCGAAAGCATCTGTCGTGTCCGGTGAGGCAATCACTCCGCGTCGTCCTAGCAGTTCGAGTCGGCCTCGAAGACAATTTCGACCATGAGCGAGCACATCCCACCCCTGCGGCGTCCCATGGTCGCGCGAGACCCCGCCGAGCAGCACCGCGTAGCCACGCCGTTGGAATTGCTCTTCGACCTGTGCTTCGTGGCCGCCGTCGGCCAGGCCGCCGTGCAGTTGCACCACGGGCTCACCGAGGGGCACTTCGCCTCCACCGGCATCGGTTACCTCATGGTGTTCTTCGCGATCTGGTGGGCGTGGATGAACTTCACCTGGTTCGCCTCCGCCTACGACACCGACGACGTGGCCTACCGCGCGCTGACGCTGCTGCAGATGGCCGGGGTACTGGTGCTCGCCGCCGGTGTGCCCGGGGCGTTCCACGACTACGACTTCACCATCGTGACCATCGGCTATGTGGTGATGCGCGTGGCGATGGTCGCCCAGTGGCTGCGCGCCGCCCGGCAACATCCCGAGGGGCGTGCCGCCGCGCTGCGCTACGCGGGCGGCGTGACCGTGGTGCAGGTCGGCTGGATCTTGCGCTTGGCGCTGCCGCACCCGTGGTCGGAGGTCGGCTTCGTGGTGCTGGTGCTGGCCGAACTCGCCGTTCCGGCGGTCGCCGAGAAGCGCCGGCGGACCGCCTGGCACCCGCACCACATCGCTGAGCGCTACGGGCTGTTCACGATCATCGTGCTCGGCGAGGTGGTGCTCGCCGTGACCGCCACGATCCAGGAGGACGTCGCCGACGGCGGCTGGTCGACGGAGCTGCTGGAGATCGGCTTCGGCGGGCTGCTGATGATCTTCGCGATGTGGTGGACCTACTTCAAGCACTCCGCCGTCGAGCACCTGCGCGATTCGCTGCGCGCCCCGTTGGCTTGGGGCTACGGCCACTACTTGGTATTCGTCGGGATCGCCGCGGTCGGGGCCGGGCTGGAGGTGGCGATCGACAGCAGCGCCCACAAGGCGCACGTGAGCGCGGTCGCCGCGGCGCTGACCGTCGCGATCCCACTGATCGTCTACCTGGTGACGACGGGCGTCCTGCATTCCCGGATGGCCGATGCGGGCGTCGCGGTCCTGGTGGCGACGGCCGTGGGCTGCGCGCTGCTCGTGGCGACGGCGCTGCTGGCCGACCGTCTGGGCATCTCGGGGACGGTGCTGGTGATGGGAATCCTGATGGCCCTGGTGTTGGTGGCCGGGCTGTTCATCCAGCACGGGGGACGCCGCGCGCCGGCGCGCTGACTCCGGCACCCGCGCGCCAGGCGACGACTTCGCGCGAAAACGTCGCCTGGCACGCGCGGGGGAATGGCGATTTCGCGCGAATTCGCCACCGTCTCCAGTAATGGCCGAAATCGGCGCGACCACTCGCGGAACGCGATCCAGCTGCCGCCTTTGCGGATGGGCACGCGACAGGCGCTGTTCAGACGAAAACCGTTGCGCCACAGGCTGACCCGACAGAACCGCCCATGCATCGATGGCTGCCACCCGCACCGCCACGATCGCAAACCGACCGGGGCACCCCGCCTGCTGCACATCGGTGGTTGCGGGCGAACCGGCACCGAACGGTCACCATGGTATGCGTACGCTTTGGGCCCCGAGTCCATGGAGGAGCCAGAATGCGAGAAGGCGACGCGGTGGCGGATTTCGTGCTGCCGGACCAGCACGGCACCGAGCGCAAGCTGTCGGATCTGCTGGCCGACGGTCCCGTGGTGCTGTTCTTCTACCCCGCGGCGATGACCGCCGGCTGCACCGCGGAGAGCTGCCACTTCCGCGACCTGTCCGCGGAGTTCGCCGAGCTCGGCGCGCAGCCGGTCGGGATCAGCACGGATCCGGTGGCGAAGCAGCGGAAGTTCGCGGAAGCCAACAGCTTCGCCTTCCCGCTGCTGTCCGACTTCGATGCAATGGTGGCGCGCCAGTTCGGCGTGAAGCGGCGGTTCGGCCCCATTCCCGTGAAGCGCCACACGTTCGTCATCGATCAGCAGCGCCGGGTGCTCTCGGTGATCCGCAACGAGTTCCGGATGGCCGCGCACGCCGACGCGGCCCTGGAAGCGCTCCGGCAGGACCCGTAGCTCACGACGGTGTCGTCCCCCGGGCCAGCGGCGCCCGCCAGCCGTAGCGCAAGGCGAGCAGCCGGACGATGACCGCGAACAACGCAGCGAGCGTGCTGGTGATCGGCGTCAGCACGTTCGCCACCGCCAGGATCGAAACCAGCGCGCTGCCGAGCAGTGCGGGCACCGCGTAGATCTCGCTCTTCGGGTGCAGCAGCGCCGGGACCTCTCCTGCGAGCACGTCCCGGGCCGCGCCGCCGCCGATCGCGGTCGCCGCGCCGAGTGCGATCGCCGCCAGCGGATGCATGCCGTAGTTCAGCGCCTTGATGCTGCCCGCAACGCAGAACACACCGAGGCCGACGGCATCGAATAACATCACGAACCGCCGGATCCGGGCGAGCCCGGGGTGCCAGAAGAACACCGCCACCGCGGCCACCAGCGGCGTGGTGAAGTAGGCGACGTTGGTGAAAGCCACGGGCGGCACTGCGCCGATCACGAGGTCCCGGAACAGCCCGCCGCCGAGCGCGGTCACCTCGGCCAGCACCGCGATGCCGACGGCGTCGAAGCGCTTGCGCACGGCGAGCAGCGCGCCGGAGAGCGCGAAGGCGAAGATCCCGACCAGATCCAGGATCTCCTGCACGAGCGGACTAACGATCGCGGTAACCACCGCGACATTCTCGCGAAGGCACCCCTCACTTCAAAACGCACCGCCGTACGCTGCGCAAACGCTTTTTGTACTGGTCACAGGGAATCTGTAGACCCTGTTTGGTCTAGCACTCGGCATGTGGTTGATCGGTATCTATTTGCGCTGGTTAGGGCTTTGCCCCTGCGCTTCTGCTACACGACTGCTACACACAAGATCACAAACATCAACGCTCTGATCAGCGAGCGTCTGTCCTGACTGTCTCTTCGTCCTGTTCAGCGGCGCGATGAACGGGAACCTGCGGGCTCCACCCCATCCGGCGCAACAGCAGCGACGTGCCCTTGAGGCTGTAGGAGACGTGGAATATCCGGCCGATCAGCTTCGCTACCCGCGCCAACGTCCACCGCTGATCCTCGACCCACCCAGCCGCCGCAGGCCCCTCGCCCAGCACCTGTTCCAACCGGGCGATCTGGGACTCGGTCAGCTTGACCCGACGACCGGGCGGCCCCTTGGACCCCAACGCTTCCACGCCACCCGCCACCCACGCGCGGCGCCATGCCCGCGCAGACTTCGCCGACACCTCAAGCTCTTTCGCCACCTCCACCGGCGAGGCTCCTCGCTCGAACATCTCCGCCGCCCGCCGACGAACCTGTTCACGCTTGGCACGCGCCGCCGGGCCAGTACCGCCCCCATCCGCATATCGCACACCCGCACCTTGCCCGGAAATCCACAATAGACCAAGACGACACGCCGAACCCTGAACCGACAAAGTCAGTAGTGTCCTGGTTGTTCGGTGGTTGTTCGGTCCCGAGTGCCCCGCGCTTCGTGAAGAATCGCTCAGGCGGGTGGGTTTTCGCACGTGGGGTTCAGCAGCTTCTGGACTTCGGGGCTGTCGAGATTCCTCTTTGTGATCAGCATCGAGCCGGTGTCCGGGTTGGGCATCGGGTCCGCGGAACCGCGGATCTTGCCAATCGCCGCGTTGACCGACGCGAAGCCCATCTTGAACGGGTTCTGCGCGATCAACCCAGTGATCACGCCGTCGCGCAAGCCCTGGATCTCGCCTTTCGAGGTGTCCCAGCCGATGACCTTCACCTGCCCGACCTTCTCCGCCTGCCGCACGGCCTCTGCCGCGCCGAGCACGCTGGGCTCGTTGGCCGCGTAGATGCCGTTGAGGTCCGGGTTGGCGGTCAGGATGTCCTGGGTGACCTGCAACGCCCGGTTGTAGTCGCTGTCGCTGGACTGCTGCGCGACCAGCTGCAGCCCGGGGTGCTTGGCCATGCCTTTCTTGAAGCCCTCGGCACGTGTCTCGTTGGTGCTCGTGCCGGGCTGGAACTCGATGAACGCCACCTTGCCCTTGCCGCCGACCTGCTCGGCGAGCAGGTCGGTGGCCTGCTCGGCGGCGGCGATGTTGTTCGTCGCGAACACCGGCACGTCCGGCGGCTGCGGGGTGGTGCCGGAGTCCATGTTGACCACCCTCGTGCCCTGGCCCTGCGCGGACTTGGTGATGCCGGCCAGCGCCTTGGCGTCCGTCGCCGCGTACACCAGGCCCTTGACGTCCCCCTGCGACAGCAGGTCCTGCAGCAGGCTCTGCTGGCCGCTGACGTCGCTCTCGGCATGCACCCCGTCCCAGTGGACCGTCACGTCCCGGTGTTTGGAGCCCGCGCACTCGGCGCCGACCCGCACCTTCTCCCAGAAGTCGAAACCGATCGCCTTCGGCACCACGGCGAGCTTGATCGGCCCGCCCTGCTGGCCACCGCCGCCGGTCTGCTCGCGCACCCCGACGCTGCACGCCGCGGTGCCCAGCACTGCGACCAACGAAAGCAGCGCGGACGTCGCGGTCAGTACCCTCTTCATCGCCGAGCTCCCTTGCTCATCGCGGCTTACTGAGTTGGTGTTCGGGTCTTGGCTTGAAGCGGCGAAGCAGCTCAGCCCACCCCGCGATTTGTACCGCCGCGGGTTCTCAGACGCTTCCTGGCGAGGACAGCCCCTTCGCCGCGTGCCGGAGGGCTCCCACAGTCCAGAGAGCGTATGAGGTTCCGCTACCGCGCCGCTACGCAAAACGAGTTGTGCAACAAATTCCTCATCCGGCGTCGCCGCCGAGCTTGCGTCGTTGGTAACGGTCCCACCAGACCGCCAGCCAGATGATCACGCCGATCAGCACGTTCTGGTAGAAGGTGCTGATGTTGAGCTGGACCGCCCCGTTGCGGATGACCGCGACCAGGAACGCGCCGATCAACGAGCCCCACACGGTGCCGCGTCCGCCGAACAGGCTCGCCCCGCCGATGACGACCGCCGCGATCACGTCGAGCTCCAGGCCTTCGCCGAAGTTCGGCTGCCCGGAGTAGATCCGGGACGCTGCGATCATGCCGCCGAGCCCGGCCAGCGCGCCGGAGAGCACATAGACCGCGGTGGTGTAGCGCCGAACCGGCACACCGGACAGCCGCGCGGCCTCCATGTTGGATCCCATCACGTACGCGTAGCGGCCGAGCCGGGTCCGGGTGAGCACCACGTGCCCGGCCACCGCGACGAGCACGATGAGCAGCACCGGGATCGGGATCGCGCCGATGACGCCCTGCCCGAGCAAACGGAACGACTCCGGCGCGCCGAACACCGCGACCGCACCGGTGGCGATCAGCACCAGGCCGCGGGCGACGCTGAGCATCCCGAGGGTGGCGATGAACGGCGGCAGCCCGATGACCGACACCAGCAGCCCGTTCATCAGCCCGGCCACCGCGCCGACGGCGACGCCGCCGATGACGCCCACCATCGGGTTGAACCCGTAGTCGGCCATCAGCACCACCCCGAGCACCCCAGACAGCGCCGCCACCGAACCGACCGACAGGTCGATGCCACCGGTGATGATCACCAGCGTCACGCCGACCGCCATCACCGCGTTCACCGAGGTCTGCGAGGCCAGGTTGAACAGGTTGTCCGCGGTGAGGAACGACGGAGCGACAATTGACAGCACGATGAACACGACGATCAGCGCGCCGGCCGCGGCGACCTGCGAGACCGCGCCGGAGAGCCGGTCCCCCAGCCCGCCCAGCAGGCTGCGGTCCTCAGTGGACGGTTCCTTGGTCTGCTCAGTCATAGTTGCCCCCGTTTTAGACGTTGCGGGCTCCGGTTGCCAGCGCGACGACGCGTTCCTCGGAGAACTCCGCGCGTGTGACCTCTCCGGCGATCCGCCCACCGCGCATGACCAGGATCCGGTCGCACATGTTCAGCAGCTCCGGAAGGTAGCTGGAGATGAACACGACCGCTTTGCCCCGCGCGGCGAGGGAATCCATCTGCTGGAACATCTCCGACTTCGCCCCGACGTCCATGCCGCGGCCGGGCTCGTCGAAGAACAGCACCTCCGCGCCGGTTTCCAGCCACCGCGCCAGGATCACCTTCTGCTGGTTGCCGCCGGAGAGCGTCCGCACCGGGCGCCCCACCCACGGCACCCGGATCCGGAGGCCGTCGCGCTCCCGCTCGGCGATCTTGCGTTCCGCGGCGAGGTCGATCAATCCGGCCCGCATCGGCAGCTTCGCCAGCGTGATGTTCTTGTCCACCCCCAGTGGCAGGGCAAGACCATCGGTCTTCCGGCTCTCGGTGAGGTAGCCGATGCCCGCGGCGATCGCGTCGGACGGGCCGCGGATGCGCAACCGCTTGCCGTCCAAGGCGATCGTGCCCGCGTCCGGCAGCTCCGCGCCGAACACCGCGCGCGCCAGTTCCGTGCGCCCGGCCCCGACCAGCCCTGCCAGTCCGACGATTTCGGCCGCGCGGACCTCGAACGACACGTCGCGGACGGTATCGTCGCGGGTGAGCCCCCGGACCTCCAGCCGCACCGGACCGGGCTCGTTGAGGGTGCGCGGGTAGAGGTTCGCCACGTCGCGGCCGACCATCAGCTTCACCAGCCGATTTTCATCCAGTTCGGTGACCGGCCGGGTGTCGACGACGGCGCCGTCGCGCATCACCGTCACCCGGTCGCCGATCTCGAAGATCTCGTCCAGCCGGTGCGAGATGTAGAGCACCGCGATGCCTCTGGCGGTCAGCTCGCGGACGATGCCGAACAGCTCCTCGGCCGCCCGCTCGGTGAGGCTGGCCGTGGGCTCGTCAAGGATGAGCACTTTCGCCTGCAAGGCCAGGGCTTTCGCCAGCTCGAGGCGCTGCTGTTCCGCAGTGGACAGCAGCGCCACCCGCCGTCCAGGATCGACGTCCAACCCGACGTGGCCGAGCAGTTCCCGCGCGGCGCGGCGCTCCGCGGCCCGCAAGATCCACCCGCCGCGGCCGGGTTCGTGGCCGATGAACAGGTTCTCGGCCACCGACAAGTCCGGTGCCAGCGCGAACTCCTGGTGGACCATGGAGACCCCGAGCCGCCGCGCCGCGCCCGGCCCCTGGTAGGCGACCGGGACGCCGTCTAGTTCGATGCGTCCGCTGCTGGGCTGTTCGACCTGCGCGATCAGCTTCATCAGCGTCGACTTGCCCGCCCCGTTCTCCCCGGCGAACACGTGCACCTCGCCGGGCGGGATGGCGAGCGTGACGTCGGAGACCGCGACCACTCCGGGGAACCGCTTGCCGACGCCGTGCAGCGCCACGGCGGGACGATCCTGCTCGGTGGACGTCACGAAGCGCCTCCCCTCGGATCCGCGTGATCGTTGCTTCGGGCTCGCAGTGCGCCGGATCATACCGACAACGTCCATCCGGAGAAAGTGTTGGAACGAAGCCAAGTATTCGATTACCAACACCACCCGGCCGGGGCGAGTCCGGTGGATCGGCACACGTCGGCGCGGCCGATCCGTAAGCTCTTTAGGGACGACAACCGAGATCTTCGAGGCAGGAGGCTGAGGTCCTGTGCAGCCGTTGCTGGCCAGCGACCCGAACCGGGTCGGCGACTACCGGCTGCTCGCCCGGCTGGGCCGCGGCGCGATGGGCGGCGTCTACCTGGGCCGCTCGCGCGGCGGACGAGTGGTGGCCGTGAAGGTCATCCGGGCGGACCTCGCCGAGGACGCGGAGTTTCGGGAGCGGTTCCGCCGCGAGGTGCTGGCGGCCCACTCGGTCGGCGGATTCTGGACCGCCGCGGTGGTCAACGCCGACCCGGACGCCGAACAGCCCTGGCTGGCCACCGAATACGTGCCGGGCCCAACGCTGCACCAAGCCGTCGTGGACCACGGCCCGCTGCCCGAAGCCACGGTACGCAGCCTCGCCGCCGGGCTCGCCGAAGCGCTCGCCGCCATCCATCGCGCGCACCTGGTCCACCGCGACCTCAAGCCGGCCAACGTCCTGCTCGGCCCGGACGGACCGCGCGTCATCGACTTCGGCATCTCGCGGGCGATGACCGGCAACGCCCTCACCGCAACCGGCGTGTTCCTGGGCACGCCCGGCTTCTTCTCCCCCGAGCAGACCCTCGGCAACGAAGTCGGCCCACCCAGCGACGTGTTTTCACTCGGTGCGGTACTCGGCTTCGCCGCGACCGGAACCGGGCCATTCGGCGAAGAGAGCACCGCGGCCCTGCTCTACCGGGTCGTGCACACCGAAGCGGACCTCTCCCGGGTGCCCGAGGGCCTGCGACCGCTGCTGGCGGCCTGCCTCGCGAAGGACCCGGCCGACCGGCCGACCCCGAGCGACCTGCTCGACCAGATCGGCGAAGCCAGCCCGCAGGGCAACGCCTGGTTGCCGCCCGCGATCACCGACGTCATCGCCCAGCACGCGACCCAGCTGCAGCAGACGGCGAACGCGCCGCTGCCCGACACTGCCCCGCCGCAACCGACGCCCAAGCCCGGGACTCGTGCCTACACGCAGGCGCACGACGCGACACCGGTTTCATCCGCACCGGTTTCACCCGCACCGGTTTCACCCGCACCGGTTTCACCCGCACCGGTCGCGCCCGCGTCCGGCGCGCCCGCGCCCGTCGCGCCCGCGCCGGTATCGTCCGCCCCCTTCGCGTCCGAGCCGATTCGGGACAAGATCGTCCCGGCACGCCCGAGGGAGACCGCACGGACGCCACAGCGGGTACGCAAGGACAACCCCGGTCCGGTGTTCGCCACCGGCGGTCGGTTCCGCGCCGCGATGTCGGCGGTGATCTGCGGGATGATCATCCTCGTCGCCGGCAGGCTGTTCCAGGCCTACGACCTCAGCGGGCTTTCGCACGACCGCGTCGCGATCTTCCGGTTGGGCATGCTGCTGCTGGGCATCAGCATGCTCTGGTCGATTGGGAAGGTGCTGCTGCCGAGCCTGCACCTGAAGATCAACAGCGACGGACTGCTGATCTCTCGGATGGGCCTGACCCGGGAGATCCCATGGAGCCAGGTCGATCGGGTCGACGTGGTCGGAAACGGCAAGCGGACGGCGGTCGCCGTGTGGCTGGCCGACGGCAGGAAGCCCAACTCCCTGTGGTGGCATCGCGCCCGCACGTATCACGGCGGGGTCCGGGTCTTCCCGATCGGCGCCACGGGCGGCTGGCTGACTCGCCGCCAGGAAGCCCGCCGGGCCCGCACGGCACTGACGCAGTACGCTTTCGGCCGCTACGGCGCCCGCCGACCGTAACCGCACAGTCCTTTCCGAGCGCCCCTTCCGCAACTGTCACCGGGATTGGCGATTTCGCGGAAATCGCCAACCTGGGCGCCGGCTCCTCGACAATCCTGGCGTCTGCGCTTGCCGAATCCTGCGTCCTGTCAGTCAGTCACACCACCGGGAGGATGCAGACCGGGGTCGGGGTCGGGACCGGTTCACGCAGCGAGGTCAGGTCGCCGTTGTCCGCGATGTCGAACGCCTGCACGTCGTTGCTGCGCTGGCCCGCGGCGAACAGCACCCGGCCGTCCGGCGACAGCGCGATGTGGCGGGGTTCGGCCACCACCGCCGGGCGGATGTCGACCAGCCGGAACTCCCCGTCGCTGGAGTCCGCGCGGAACACCGCGATGCTGTCGTACCCCCGGTTCGACCCGAACACGAAACGGCCGTCGGGCGTCACCACGATCTCGGCCGCCAAGTTCGGCCGCCCGTAGTCCGGCGGCAGCGTCGACAGCGTCCGGCCCGGCTCCAGCACCCCGGTGTCCGCGTCGTAGCCGAACTCGGTGATCGAGGACGCCAGCTCGTTGATCACATAGGCCCGCTCGCCGTCCGGGTGGAACGCCAGGTGCCGCGGCCCGGCGCCCGCCCGCAGCGGAATTTCGTGCCTGAGCGCCAGGTGTCCGCTGTCCGCATCGAAGTCGTAGACGTAGACGGAGTCGGTGCCCAGGTCCACCGCGAGCACGTGGCGGCCGGACGGGTCGGGCAACGCCTGGTGCGTGTGCGGGCCCTCCTGGCGCTGCGGGTTCGGTCCGCTCCCGCTGTGCTGCACCACGTGGCACGGCTCGCGCAGTACGCCGCCGTCAGCGATCGGATGCACCACCAGGTTCCCGGACTGGTAGTTCGCGGTCAGCAGGTATTTTCCGGACGGGTGCACGCTCAGGTGGCACGGCGCGGCACCCAGCGACGGCTGCGAGTTGATTTCGGTGAGCGTGCCGTCCTCGTGCACCTTGAAGGCGATGACCCGGCCTTGCCGCAGCTCGCTCACCGCGAACAGCGTCGCCCCATCGGGTGCCATTGCGAGGAACGAGGGGTCGGCGGCCTCGGCGACGCTCTCGGTGCACAGCAAAGCGCCGTCGGCGTCGGCGATCGCCAACCGAATCCCGTCGGCCGCCGATCCCGCGCTCGTGTACGCGCCCAGGTAGATCCGGTACTCACCGTTGTCCGGCATCAGCGCCTCGCCTTCCCAGTCCGCGGAACACTCACCGGGTCCATGATGTCAAGAGGCGACCAGCCTCCCCCGCCGAGACAACGAAGCGCCGAAATAGAGATAGATGACGCAACAGATCCATGCTTCAAGCAATGTCTCGCGGCTGAAATCTGCGCCATCTCCGGCATAACCTTATGGCCATGACTGTCGTTCCGTCGCACCTCGAAGCCTCGTCGCAGGCCGCCCGGTTCAGGGAGCTCGACGAGCAGTACAGCGCGCACAACTACCACCCGCTGCCCGTCGTGATCGCCGAGGCATCCGGCGCCTGGATGACCGATGTGGACGGACGGCACTACCTGGACTTCCTGGCCGGGTACTCGGCGTTGAACTTCGGGCACCGCCACCCGGACCTGGTCGCCGCCGCCACCGAGCAGCTCGGCCGCGTCACGCTCACCAGCCGCGCCTTCCACCACGACCAGCTCGGACTGTTCTGCCGCGAACTCGCCGAACTCACCGGCACCGATCGGGTGCTGCCGATGAACTCCGGCGCGGAGGCCGTCGAATCCGCCATCAAGATCGCCCGAAAGTGGGCCTACGTGGTCAAGGGCGTGCCGGAGAACCAGGCCGAGATCATCGTGGCGGGGTCTAACTTCCACGGTCGCACGACCACCATCGTGTCGTTCTCCACCGACCCGGTCGCGCACGACGAATTCGGCCCGTACACACCGGGATTCGTCGTCACCGGATACGGCGACGCCGCCGCGGTCGAGGCCGCGATCACCGAACGCACCTCCGCCGTCCTGGTCGAACCCATCCAGGGCGAAGCTGGCGTGATCGTGCCGCCCGCCGACTACCTGCCCCGGCTGCGCAGGCTCTGCGACGACAACGACGTGCTGCTCATCGCCGACGAGATCCAATCCGGACTCGCCCGCACCGGCGAGCTGCTGGCCAGCGAGCACGACGGCATCCGCGCCGACCTCTACACCCTCGGCAAAGCGCTCGGCGGCGGCATCATGCCGGTGTCCGCAGTGGTCGGTCGCGACGACGTGATCGGCGTGCTGCAACCCGGCCAGCACGGCTCCACCTTCGGCGGCAACCCGCTGGCCTGCGCGGTCGGCCGAGCCGTGGTGCGCCTGCTGAGCACCGGCGAGTTCCAGGAGCGCTCGCGCGACCTGGGAGCGCGCCTGCACGCGCGCCTCGGCGAGCTCGTCGGCCGCGGAGCGGTCGAGGTGCGAGGGCGCGGCCTGTGGGCCGGCGTGGCGCTCGCCGCAGGCGGGCCGACGGGCCGCCAGGCGAGCGAGGCGCTAGCCGAGCGCGGTGTGCTGTGCAAGGAAACGCAAGACACGACGCTGCGCATCGCCCCACCGCTGGTGATCACCCGGGAAGAGCTGGACACGGGCCTCGACGCGATCGAAGCGGTCCTCACCCGCTGACCCGCGAGCGACATCTGAAGGGAGCATCCGTGGTGTCCCATCAAGCGGAGGTGAACGGTCCGTTCGCCGCCAACAGCGGTGCCGCCGTCACGGGAGCGAATGGACCGTTCGTCCCATTGGAGGGGGCGAACGGTCCGTTCGCCCCCTCCCGGTCAGGACTTGGCGAGGTCGCGGGAGAGCGCCGTCAGGCGGCTGATCGCGCGGAGATACTTCTTCCGGTAGCCGCCGTGCAGCATCTCGTCGGTGAACAACGCCGTCAGCGCTTCACCGGAGACCCGCACCGGGATGGCCCGGTCGTAGAGCCGGTCGGCGAGCGCCACCAGCCGCAACGCCACGTCCTGGTCCGACGCCGCGTGCACGCCGCTGAGGTGCACCGCGGTGATCCCGTCGACCAGGCGGCCGTACTTCGAGGCGTGCAACCCGGCCAGGTAGTCGCAGAGCTCGTCGAAGTCGTCGAGCGTCGAACCGTCGGTGGCCTCCGCGAGCCGGATGAGCTCGTCCTCGCTCATCGGCTGCGGCGCGTCCGGCAACCCGCGGTGCCGGTAGTCCGGGCCGTCGACTCGCACCACGCCGAACCGCGCGGACATCGCGTGGATCTCGCGCAGGAAATCCGCCGCGGCGAACCGGCCTTCGCCCAGCTTGTCGGGCAGCGTGTTGGAGGTCGCGGCGACGTGCACGCCCGCGTCGGTGAGCTTCGCGATCAGCTGGGTTACCAGCATCGTGTCACCCGGGTCGTCCAGCTCGAACTCGTCGATGGCCAGCAGCCGGTGCTTCGAGAGCCGCTCGACGGTTTCGGCGAAGCCGAGCACCCCCACCAGGCTGGTGACCTCGACGAACGTGCCGTAGGACTTCTGCCCCTCGGTGGCGTGCCACAGCGACGCGAGCAGGTGCGTCTTGCCGACACCGAAGCCGCCGTCCAGGTAGAGCCCCCGCTTGACGTCGTCGTTCTTCCTCCGGCCGAACACCCCGCGCAGCCAGGACCCGCCGCCGACCGCTGCGTTGATCCGGTCGGCGAAGGCCGAGCAGTCCCGCACCGCCTGCTCCTGGCTCGGCTCGTCCGGGTTCGGGATGTAGGTGTCGAAGCGCACCGCGTCGAACATGGGCGGCGGCGTCATCGCCTGGACAAGCTCGTCCGGGGTCATCTCGGGACGGCGGTCGACCAGACGGGGAGAACTCATACGCCGACCTTATAACCGAACACGGTTCCTTCCGGCCGTGCGGTCGCGTGCTCCTGCTCACCCGCCGGGCGGGCGCGCGTGGTGGGATTGCCTGGTGGTGGACAAGCTCTGGCCGGTCGACGGCGCGCAACAGGTGGACGACCAACTGGAGGAGTTCTACTCCTACCCGGAGCAGCCGGAACGGCCCTGGGTGCGGGTGAACTTCGTCTCCAGCCTGGACGGCGCGGTGACCGTCCAGGGCAGCTCTCGCGGGCTGTCCGCGCCGATCGACCAGCGAGTTCTCGGGCTGATCCGGGACCTCTCCGACGTGGTGCTGGTCGGCGTCGGCACGGCGATGGTCGAGGGCTATCGCGGGGTCAAACGCACCGAGGTGCGGGCCGAGCGGCGGCAGCGGCGCGGGCTAACCGAGGTGCCGCCAATCGCGCTGGTCACCGCACGCGCGTCGCTTCCGGCCAACTCGCCGCTGCTCACCGACACCCTGGTTCCGCCGATCGTGCTCACCTGCGACGCCGCGCCGCAGGCGCGCCGCTCCGCGCTCACCGACGCAGGCGCCGACGTCGTCGTCACCGGCGACGAGCGGGTGGACCTGCGGGCGGCGCTGGACGCGCTGGACGCGCGGGGGCTACGCCGAATCGGCTGCGAAGGCGGCCCGACGCTGTTCGGCAACCTCATCGACGAGGATCTCGTCGATGAGCTGTGCCTGACCCTGTCACCCCTGCTGGCCAGCGGCGACGCGGGCCGCATCGCGGCGGGTGGCGGCGTCGCCGCACCCCGGCAGATGCAGCTGCGGTCCGCACTGCACGCGGAATCGCTGCTCCTGCTCCGTTACGCGAGAATGCGGCCGTGACAGTTGGGACCAGTTCGGACGAGGCCCTCGTTGCTGCCGCCCAACGCGGCGAAGCGACGGCGTTCGACGCACTGGTCCGCCGCCACACCACCAAGATGTACCGGGTCGCGTACCGGATCCTCGGGGATTCCGCCGAGGCCGAAGACGCCGTCCAGGAAGCGTGGGTGTCGGCGTGGCGGTCGCTGGACCGGTTCCGCGGTGAGTCGGCGCCGACCACCTGGCTGTACCGGGTGGTCACCAACGCGGCCCTCGCCAGCCTGCGTCGCCGCAGGCCCACCGTCCCACTGGAGCCGACCGACGATTTGATCTCCGACGGCGCCGCCCTCGGTCCCGAGGGCCATGCGCTCCGCACCGAGGAGGTGGCCCGCGTGCACTGCGCGATCGCGACGCTCGAACCTTCGCAGCGCATCCCGCTGGTGCTGCGCGAGTTGGAGGGCATGCGCTACGAGGAGATCGCCGAGATGCTCGACGTGCCGGTGACCGCCCTCCGGTCCCGGCTGCACCGGGCGCGGGTGACGCTGCTCGCGAGACTGAAGGAGATGCGCGATGGCTGACCCCTCCTTCGACCCGGACCGGGTCCTGCCCTGCGGCCGCACCGATGGCATGCTGCTGGACTTCCTCGCCGACAGCGCGCCGGTGGAGCTCTCCGAGCACATCCCGACCTGCCGGTTCTGCCAGGCCGAACTCGCCGAGCTGGACTCCGACTGGGCGCAGGTGCGACGCACCGCGAGCCTGCCGATCGAGCCGCCGCACGGGCTGGTG
Organism: Saccharopolyspora sp. NPDC000995; assembly: GCF_053599315.1. Classification (NCBI taxonomy): domain Bacteria; kingdom Bacillati; phylum Actinomycetota; class Actinomycetes; order Pseudonocardiales; family Pseudonocardiaceae; genus Saccharopolyspora; species Saccharopolyspora sp. NPDC000995. Next base: position 29,369 of record NZ_JBSFLZ010000008.1, on the reverse strand, counting down.
GAGCGTACCCTGACGACGGTGCGCGGGGTGGGGGGCGGCCGCGGCGCGGTTCCGGTCGAGCTCGAACAGGAGGGCGGCAGGCTGCGGATCGCCCAGCAGGCGGTGGTGCTGCTGACGCGGCGGTTGTGCCTGGAACTCCTCGCCAAGCGCCCCGGGGTGCACCTGCGCGGCTGCGTCGGCGACGTCGACGAGGTGCGGGTGGATCTGACGATCCGCTATCCGCTGCCCGCCCCGGAACTGGTCGAGGCGATCCACCAGGAGCTGACCGCCGCTCTGCAGGAGGCGCTCGGCGCGGGCACCCCGGCCGTGTGGGTTCGCGTGGTCGACATCGCGCCGCCGTGAATCGGGTGACCACAATGGGTGATGTGGCGCACAACCTCGGAAGATCAAGCCGGGAACGCGCATCAAACCTGGTACCGAGCCCCACCGAGCCGGCCGGCGTCGGCGAACCGTGAAGGAGCTGAATTTCCATGGCCCAGAACAGCGGAACCCCACAGGACACGCAGGCCACCGAGCGGAGCACCGATACTCGGCGCATCCCGGAGACCCGGGCCGGCAACGCGCCCGCCCGCCTAGCCGACGAAACCTCCCAGGGCAAGACCACCATCGCCGCGTCCGTGGTGCAGAAGATCGCCGGCATCGCGGCTCGCGAGATCTCCGGCGTCTACGCGATGGGCGGCGGTGTCTCCCGTGCCTTCGGCGCCATCCGGGACCGGATCCCGGGCGGTAGCGGAACTTCCTCCACCTCCGGGGTGCAGGTGGAGGTCGGCGAGAAGCAGGCCGCGGTGGACCTGGACATCATCGTGGAGTACGGCGCGTCCATCGTGGACCTCGCGCGGGCGGTGCGCCGCAACGTGATCACCGGGGTGGAGCGGATGACCGGGCTGGAGGTCATCGAGGTCAACATCGCGGTCAACGACATCCACCTGCCCGACGAGGACGGCGAGGAGGCCGGTCAGCACGCCACCTCCCGCGTCGAATGACCGCCGCCGGGTAGATGATGTTCGGCGCGGCGTCCGCGATTTCGGACGCCGCCAGACCACCCGCTTTCCGTGGAGGACGATTTCGACATGCCGGAGCAGGTTTCCGCCGGCGAACTGGCCGAGCGGGTGCTCGCCCACCCCTCGGTGGTGCGGTTGCACGGCGGGCAGTTCGGCGAGATCGCGTCGTACCTGCCTGGCAGCAAGGTCGTTGGGGTCCGGTTGCCAGAGGGGGGTGCCGCGGAGATCGGCGTGGTGCTGCGCCTGGAGAGGCCGCTGCCGGAGATTCTCGACGAGATCCGCAGCGCCCTGGCCGAACTGCTCGACGAGGTCCCGGTGGACATCACCGTCTCCGACGTGATCACCACCGACGAACCGGCGGGAAGCGCATGATGGGGGCTGTGCAGCACGATCCGGCCACCGCGCGGGCGGCTATCCGCGCGTTCGTCCGGGCCAACCACCCGGACGTCGGGGGCGACCCGGAGCTCTTCGCCGCCGGGCTGGCCGAACTCCGGGACCGCCGTCCGTGCGACCGCTACGACGCGCCGGTGGTCGTGGTGTACCGGCCGCGCGGGATTCGCGGGCTGGTGCACCGGATCCGCGCGCGGTGGGCGCGCCGGAAGCGGCCCCCGCGAGTCCGGTGAGTTTCCAAGTCAGTTCCTCAGCAGGAGGTCCACCCATGAATGCGACGCAGACCGGCTTGCTCGCCGGCCTCATCCTCGGCACCGCCGGCGCGGTCGGCGGCTTCACCGGGTTCCTGATCGCACTGGTGGTCGGTGTCATCGGCCTGGTGATCGGTCGGGTCCTGGACGGGGAACTGGAGATCGGCGACATCCTGGGTCGGGGTCGGGGTCGGGACCGGTGACGGCCACCCCCGAGCAGGCGGCGGCCGAGGACACCGGCCGCGGCGGGGACACCGCCGAGCGAGGCCGGCTGCACATCGGCCGTACCGTGGTGCGCAAGATCGCCGAGCACGCCGCCGACCAGGATCCCGGTAGCGCCCGGACGCCCCGCCGAATCGCCGGGGTCGGGCTGGGCCAGCACGGCGCCACGGCGCAGGTGTCCGGCCCGGACGACGCCTTGCGGATCCGGCTGGAGGTCGCGTTGCACTATCCCGCGCCGGTGCGCGGGATAGTGGCGTCGATGCGTGAGCGGGTGGGATCGGAATTGCAGCGCATCACCGGTTTCCGGGTCCGCACCGTCGACGTGACCGTGTCCGCCCTTGTTCCCGCGGACGCACCGCCGCGGGTGGAGTGAGCCATGCGCCTGTTGGTACGCCTGATCACCACGCTGCTCGGCCTGGCCGTCGCGGTCGCCGGGGCGCTGCTCGCGATCGAGGCGGTGTGGTTTCTGCTGGGGCCCGGCACCGGCGGCCTCATCGTCCCCTGGCAACGCGTCCACTTTGGACTGAGCTCGCTGTCCTGGCACGACCCGCCGGTGCTCGCCACCGCGGCAGTGGTCGCAGTGGTGGGCCTGCTGCTGGTGCTCGTCGCGATCAACGCGGGGCGCAAGGACATCCGGCTGCACGACCCCGCGCCGGAGGTCACCGTGACCACCGACCGGCGCTCGCTGGCCCGGTTGGTCGGGCACCAGGTGCGCGACCAGGACGGGGTCGCGGGCGCCTCGGTCACCGCCGGGGCGAAACGGGTCCAGGTGAGGGCGACCGCGCAGTTCCGCGAATCCGGCGACCTGCGGGGTCGGCTGACCGAGACAGCCGAACACGCCGTGCAGGACCTGCCGCTGCGCACCATCCCGAAGGTCCTGGTGTCGGTGGCAACACCGAAGGAGCGGCGATGACCGAGACCAAGCGGGAGATCAAGCCGAGCACGACACCGGTCGCTCGCGGACTGGCCTTCGAGCGCGCTACAGCAGCGGCCATCGGTTCGTTCGCGCTGGTCGTCGGCGTCCTCGCGCTCCTGGTCGGCACCGGTTGGCTGGGCTCCTTCCGAGCACAGCGCCCGCTCGCCGACCCGATCCTGGTGCAATGGCTGCGGGATCACGGGCTGCTGGCGACAGCGGTCGCGATCGTGCTCGGCATCCTGCTGTTAGTGCTCGGACTGTGGTGGGTCTTCCGGGCGCTGCGCCCGGAAGCGCGACCGGACCTGCGGCTGGAGCGCGGCAAGGGCGACCTGACGGTGACCAGCGCGGCGCTCACCGAAGCCGTGCGCGCCGACGCAGAGCGGGTCACCGGCGTCAAGCGGGCGCGGGTGCGGATGTCGGGCAGCTTGCAGCGCCCGGCGCTTCGGCTGACGTTGTCGTTGCAGGAAGGCACCAACGTGCGCCACGTTTGGGAAGAACTCGACGAGAAGGTGCTTTCGCGCGCCCGGGAGTCGCTGGGCATGGATACCCTGCCGACGGCGATCCGCCTGCAGCTGGATCGCGCACCCCGCCAACGCGTCCACTGACCGCTCCGGCGGCCCGGACTTGGATGCCAGACGGCCGCGCCTCCCGCTTCGGCCCCTGCTTCGGTGCGGACGACGTCGGTTAATGCGGCCGAAGCCGTGGCCAACACCCAGCCAGCCGCGGCGACTGGACCTACACCAGTTCGGTCACCGTGCACAACGACGCCGGCATACGCGCAATCACGGCCTGGACCCGGCGGCCGATGGCCGGCAGGTGGAAGCGGTCTCAGGCGAAGTGGTCGGGTCCGGACACGGTGCCGGTCGAGCCGATCCACGACGCCCGCAGTTGCCGGCGCACACCGGTTTGGAGTTCTCGTCGAGTGCGTCGCGCCTTCGGCTTCCGCGACGGGCATACTGCGCAATCGGCAAGGCTGGAACGTCGCGGCAGCCCGTTTCCGCGAAAAAGGCTCTGAGGAGGACTCGGTGCTTCCACTGCAACCACCGGTCAAGCCGATGCTGGCGAGCCCGGTAGACGGCATCTCGCGGCAGGGCGGCCTGCTGTTCGAACCGAAGTGGGACGGCTTCCGGTGCCTGGTCTTCGCCGACCCGCAGGCCGAGCAGCCGGTGGTGCTGCAGTCCCGCACCGGCCGCCCGCTGAACCGGTACTTCCCCGAAGTCCTGCGGACCGTGACCGAACACCTCGACCGACCGGCGGTGCTGGACGGCGAGCTCGTGGTGATCCGGCGCGACGACGTCGGCGACCGGTTGGACTGGGACGCGCTGGGCGAACGCATCCACCCGGCCGCCAGCCGGGTCCGGATGCTGGCCGAGAAGACACCGGCCACCTTCATCGCTTTCGACCTGCTCGCGCTCGACGACCGGGACCTCACGTCGGCGCCGCAGACCGAACGCCGCGAACTACTCGCCGGCCTCGGCCTGGACCACGGCGGGCTGCGCACCACGCCGGTCACCGACGACCCGGAGACCGCGGCGGAGTGGTTCCGGGTGTTCGAGGGCGCCGGGCTGGACGGCGTGATCGCCAAGCCCACCGGCGGCCAGTACTTGCCGGGCAAGCGGACCATGTTCAAGATCAAGCACTCGCGAACCGCGGACTGCGTCGTCGCGGGGCTGCGCTGGCACGCCAAGACCGAACCTGGCACCGCCGTGGGGTCCCTGCAGCTCGGTCTGCACGACGATCGGGGCGTGCTGCACCACGTCGGCGTCGTCGGCGCCTTCCCGGCCGCGCAACGGCGCGCGCTGGCCACCGAACTCGCCGAGCTGATCACCGAAGGCGATCACCCGTGGCTCGGGCCCGACGCTGAGGACGGACGGCGGCTGCCCGGGTCGATCAACCGCTGGAGCAGCAGCGAGCAGCCGTGGGTGCCGCTGCGCCCGGAGCGCGTCGTCGAGGTCTCCTACGACCACACCGAAGGCGCCTACCCGGGCCGGTTCCGGCACACCACGCAGTTCGTGCGGTGGCGCCCCGACCGCGACGCCGAATCCTGCGGCTACGACCAGCTCGAGGAGCCGACGCGTTACGACCTCGAAGCAGTGCTGTACGGCGACGTGGACCGTCGACGCCCGGGTCGACGGGTAATTTCTGGCCCGTGGCAGGACAACGCATCGCGGTGATCGGCTCGGGCGGCATCGGTGGGGTTCTCGCGGAAGCAGCGCATTCCACCAGCAGGTGACGATGTGCGTTCGGACCCCGTTCGAAGAGCTGACGCTGGAAACCCCGGACCGCACCGGGGAGATCCCGGTTTCGGTGGTGACCGAGCCGGGCACGCTCGGCGAGTTCGACTGGGTCCTGCTGACGACCAAGGTCCAGGACGCCGCGAGCGCGGCGGGCTGCGAGAAGTTCACGCCGACCAACGGAAACGTCGATGCTCTACGACCGGTTGGCGGGCTTGCCCACCGAGCACGAGCACATCACGGGCGCACTGGTCCGAGCGGCGCAGCAGCACGACATCCCGGTCCCACTCAACAAGACCCTGCTGACCCTGATGCGCGCCGTGCGCCCCATGGCAGTTCCCGGCCATCTGATCCGAGACGCGAGCGAACCACCCCAAGGCGACGCTCCGTGATCACCTCGGCTCGTTTCCCAGCTGGGTGCCGGTTTCGCGAGAATCGGCGGTCACCCGGGTAACGGCGGATCTGGCGCCACGCCAGCGCAAACGGGCGGCGCTTGCCGTGGCTGCTGAAACCGGCCCCGGGGTCAGTTGGCGCCGGTGTCCTTCGGACCCGAGTCGTTCGTCGTGCCGACCGAACCCACCGAAGCGGCGACGACGCAGCCGACTGCGACCCACTGCCAGGCACCAAGCGCCTCGCCCAGCACGAGGAGCCCGGCCAGCGCCGCCACCGCGGGCTCCAGGCTCATCAGCACGCCGAACACCCTCGGCGGCATCCGGCGCAGCGCCTCCAACTCCAGCGAATACGGCACGACCGACGACATCAACGCCACCACCAGCCCGGCGATGAGCACCGCCGGGTGCAGCAGCGCCGTCCCGGCCTCGGCGATGCCGAACGGTGCCGCCACCAGCGCGCCGAAGGCCATGCCCAGGGCCAGCCCCGACCCGCCGCTGGTCCGGCTGCCGAGCTTGGCGCCGACCAGGATGTAACCCGCCCACAGCGCACCCGCCATCAGCGCAAACGCGACACCTCCCCAGTCGAGACCACCCTCCACACGAGCCAGCAGCACCACACCGGTCCCGGCCAGCACCGCCCAGACGATGTCCAGCTTGCGCCGGGAGCCGATCACCGCCACCGCCAGCGGGCCGAGGAACTCGATGGTGACCGCCGCACCGAGCGGGATCCGCTCGAACGCCTGGTAGATGCAGACATTCATGCCCGCGAGCACCGCGCCGTAACCGGCGACCACGGCCAACGTCCGGCGGTCCATCCGCAGCGACGGCCGCCAGACGGCCAGCAGGATTACTGCGGCGAACAGCAACCGCAACGCGACCACCCCGGACGCCCCGGCCATGCTGAACAGCTGCTTGGCGAACGCGGCACCGACCTGCAGGCTGATCACGCCCACCAGCACCAGCAGCGGCGGCGGGATCGCCCCGAGTGCGCGCGCGGACACGTTCTCCACGCTGAACAGCGGTCGCCTGTTGGACGACGCGCCCGAGCCGACCTGCGCGACGTGCACGATGCCCCTCTGCCTCCGACGATCGCGGCCGCTGCTGCGGCCGCCTCCCGCTGCACGTTATCTCGCGGCCCGCAGTGGTTGTCACCTGATTGTCAGGGCCCTCACCCGGGCCTCACCTGGATCGTGCAATGCTGGCCCGGTCCAGCGACCACCGCGCCTGCCGACGAGGAGCACCCGTGCCGCGCACCACTCACCGGGTCGGGGCCGCGCTGCTGCCGTTGCTGCTGCTGGTGATCGCCGCCTGCTCGGCCGGACCATCGCAGCGGCCCGCGGTCGCCTACCACGACGGCGAGCACCAGGTCGTCCCCGCGCCGCAGCCGCCGAAACCGGCACCGGTCCCGCCGCTGGGCTCGCCCAGCGACGACTCGCTGAACTGGGCGGACTGCACCGAGCAGACCCGCGGTGAGCTCGGCGGCCTGCCGGTAGACATGACGTTCTCCTGCGCGCGGCTGCTCAGCACGCTGGACGCGCCGGAATCCCCGGAACGCGGCACCGCCCGCATCGCGCTGATCAGAGCCGGGTCCGGCCACATCCCGCTGGTGGTGCTGGGTGACGTCGGCGGCGAGCCGGGCACGACCTTCGCCGCGCGGCTGGCCACCCAACTGCCGCCGGAGCTGCGCAACACCTTCGACATCATCGGGATGGACCGGCGTGGCACCGGCGAGTCCGATCCGGCCGACTGCGTCCCGCCAGCGCAGCGCGCTGCGATCGCTGGCTTCGACCCGCGCGCCACCGACCGCACCGCGCTGGACCGGCTACTCGAATCGGTGCTTCAGGCCAGTCAGGAGTGCCTGCTCGACCTCGACGAGCGGCTGCAGGCATACGACACCTGGCGGACCGCCTCGGACCTGGAAGAACTCCGTCTCGAACTGGGCGTGCCCCGGCTGCACGCGATCGGGCGCGGTGAGGCGGCGCGGCTACTGACAACGTTCGCCGAGCGCTTCCCGGGGTCGGTCGGTCGACTAGTGCTCGACGGGGCGCCGGACCCGACCCGCGACTCCATCGGCCAAGTGGAATCCCAGGCGCAGAGCGCGGAGCAGACCTTCGACGCGTTCGCCGCCGACTGCGTCGGCCGCGGCTGTCCGCTGGGCTCCGATCCGCGGAAGGTGGTCAGCGATCTCGTCGAGCGGACTCGCGCGACGCCGCTACCGGCACCGGGAGCCCAGGTCAGCGGCGGCCGGGTGGTGCAGGCGATGCTGCTGGGCCTTTCCGACCGGGCAGCCTGGTCCGGCCTGGCCGAGGCGCTGGCCGCCGCCGACCACGGCGATGGCACCAAGCTCGCCGCGATCAGTGCTCCGCTGGTCGCCCCGCAGGGCGTGAACCCGCCCTGGCTCGACGGCGACCTGATTACCAGCTGCAACGACACGACGTTGCGCGTGCCGCCGCAACGCAGCAGCGAACTCGCGCTGGACTGGGTGAACCGGTTCCCGCTGTTCGGCGGTGCCGCCGCGCAGCGCGTGATCTGGTGCGGGTCGTGGCCCGTGCCGCAGCAGCCGCTGCCCTCGCCGCGCCGTCCTGACCTGCCGCCGATCCCAGTGATCAGCACCGCGAACGACCCGCTGCTGCTGGGCATGGGCAGCGATCACATGGCCGAGCAGATGCCGACCGGGGTGCTGCTGCGCTGGCAGGGGGCTGGGCACGGCGCCGTCGGCAAGTCGCCGTGCGTGACGGAGGCCGTCAGCCGATTCCTGGTCGAGGGCACCGTGCCGACCGATGGCATGGTCTGCCCGGGGTGATCCCGCAAGCACCCCGGGCAGACCTCGCTGCTCAGCCGCAGCTGGAGCAGCAGCCACAAGAAGGACCGCTGCAGCTGCCGCAACAGCTGCAGCCACCCTGGGCTTGTGGAGCACGCTCAGCTTCGGTGCGAACCATTATCGCCTCCCGCGTTTCTGCGAATACCAACGGTTGCGATGGTGCTCGCCGGTGGAGCAAACGGAACACCGCTGGCTGAGCGAACCTTTGTCGACCAACGAGCTGAACAGGTCACATGAAGGCATTGCGATCTGTAACTGAATGCGAAATGCGCACGACAGCTGCTCCGAACGGGTGACAAGGTCAACTCTTCTCAGCGCGAGGAGGCACAGCCCGACGAGCACGACCGGGCCGTGCTGCTAATCACCGGCATCCAGGCGGCGGAACGGACCGTCGGTCTGCGCGGGCGGCACGCTCGTCATCGCCTCCCGGGTCCTCAGTGGAGCGCGGCGACTGTAACCACGGCTCCCGGACCCCTACCGGAATTCGGACGACCGCTCGAAACGCCGATCACTCGGTCCAGTGATCACACGAGCCGCGAGCTCACGACCCGGGATCTCGGCGCGTTTTCAGCGGAGAGCAGCAATTCCCTCGATCAGGAGGAACCATGTGCGGCCACGAGCTCGGTCACCTGTCAGAATCCGATGCCGATCAACGGATTCATCACCCTGTCGAGGTTGTCACCCTCGCCAGCGGTCACGCACGTCAGCTCCCCTCACCCGTTGGACCGCCAGAGCTCAGCCGGTCTTCGCGCACTGGCGACAGGTCACGGGCACCTGGCGCTACCGTGGGGCCGTGGAACGTGGCGACCGAGATGAGGAGATCGAGCGCCTCGAGAAGGATCTGCACGGGCTCGACCCGGACGATCCGGAGGTGCAGGCCTTCGCCGCGCACCGCGACCGGATGCAGCGGCCGAACTCCGAGGCCACCGTGGAGGGCATGCTGCGCGGCGTGGACGACTTCGCGCAGAGCGTGAATCGGGCGGACGGCCATCGCCGGTTGGTGGCAGTCGTGGTGGTCGTACTGATCCTGTTCGGAGTGCTGTTCACGGTCTGGAACGCGTTCTTGTTCGTGTTCAGCACCTTCCTCGGCTGATCTGTCGGGGGCTTGGGGCATGCTCGCGCCGTTACCCCGAATCGAGGCGTGGTGATCGAGATCGACCGAGAACGCGTCCTGGCCTACCGGCACGCCGTGCAGCAGCTGGACCGCTCCGCAACCGGCGCCGAGGAGCTCGCCGTACTGCCGCTCGGCGTGCAGGACAGCCCGGCAGGATCTGCCCTGCAGTCGGTGCGCACGAGAGTGCCCGAAGCCGAACTCCCCGACTCGCTGGCCCTCGGCTGGTCGGTGCGCGGCAGCGCGCACCTGCACCGCGCCGCGGACCTCCCTGACCTGGCCGGGCGGCTCTATCCGATGTCCGACGCGGACGTGGTGGCCCGAATGCCGATCATGAAGTCGGTCGACGCCCCGCTCGCCGTGTTCGGCAAGACGGTCGCGGCGATGCGCGAGCACTCCCTCGAACCGACGGATCGGGGTTCGCTGAGCGCAGCCGTGACCCGCGACGTCCCGGAGGCCTCGGCGTGGTGCCGGGCCTGCGGTTCGACCCACGTCTTCTACTCGCTGTACCTGCAAACCGGGCTGGCCGCCGGCATCCGGCTCGTCCGCCAATCCGGGCGGCTGCGGATCACAGCAGCCCCGCAGTGGCGCGTCCCTCAGCAGACCGCGCGCTTGGACGTGCTGATCCGGGACTGCCTGCGCCTGCTCGGGCCAGGCTCGACCGCCGACATCGCCGCGTTCCTCGGCACCAGCGCCGCAGTGCTGCGGCCGGTCTGGCCGACGGACCTTGTCGAGGTCGCGGTCGACGGCAAGCGCTCGTGGTTCGTGCCGGAAGCCACCGCCGCACTCGCCTCACCGCCGTCGCCACGCGGCGTTCGGCTGCTGCCGACCGGCGACCCGTTCCTGCAAGCGCGGGACCGCGCGCAGCTGGTGCCCGACCCCGAACACCGCAAGGCGCTTTGGCGGGCGGTCAGCTCCCCCGGGGCGTTGCTCGTCGACGGCGAGATCGTCGGCACCTGGCGGGCCAAGAAAGCGGGCACCAAACTTATGGTGGACGTGCTGGGCTTCCACCCGCTGACCGGCGCCACGCGCACCGAAGTGGACGCCGAAGCCGAGCAGTTGGCCGCGACCCGCGACGCGAAATCGGCGGTGGTGGCGTTCGACTCGATCTGACACCGCACCTGTGCAGTCGATCTTCGGACGGATTAGCGTGGAGGCATGGATCCGGTCCCGGGAACCCCGAAGGTCACCAAAACCGAGCAGGAGTGGCGGGAACAGCTCAGCCCGAACGAGTACGCGGTGCTGCGCCAAGCCGCCACCGAGCCGGCCTGGCAGGGCGAGTACGTCGACACCAAGACGGTCGGGGTCTACGAGTGCCGCGGCTGCGGGGCGGAATTGTTCCGCAGCGACACCAAGTTCGAATCGCACTGCGGCTGGCCGTCGTTCTTCGACCCGACCGGCAGCGACGCGGTGATCCTCCGCGAGGACCGATCGCTGGGCATGGTCCGCACTGAGGTCCTGTGCGCCTCTTGCCACGGCCACCTCGGCCACCTGTTCGAGGGCGAGGGTTACGGCACCCCTACCGACCAGCGGTATTGCATCAACTCGATCGCTGTCCGCCTCGTCCCGGCGGAGTGACGATCACACGATCACTTCAACCTTGCACGGGAGCTTCGGAGCGCGGGACAGCCTCGCGTCGGCTGTCAGGAGCGGCACGTCCAGGCCAGCCGCTAGCGCCGCGTAGAGCGCGTCATAGAACGTGACCGAACCACGCAACTCCCACGCGGCTTGGCTGAGCGGACCTACGTGGGGATAGCGGTGGTCGACCAAGTGCTTCATCGCGAGGAGCGCAGTCGTCGCGGCTTCTGCCTCGATCTGCCCGCCCAACTCTTGTCTTCTAAGCACGTGCCCGACCTCTGCGTCGACGAGGTGCGGCGCGTGGCACTCGCTCCGCAGCAGCCGACGGCGCAGCTGACGGGCCCCGTCCGACACGACTGTGGTTGCCAACATGAGGGTCGAGGCGTCAACGACGAATTCGCTCAACGCCGATCAGCATCCTTTGCCGCGAGGATGCTCTCGACAGTCACTCCGGCGCCGCGATCGTGAGCAAGTGCTGCCTCGACTGCCGCCAGTGCTTCTTCTTTCGTCCGGCGCGACGCCATGCGCACGACTTCTTCGCGCATGTACGCCTGCAGCGACATCCCAGCGGATCGTGCTCGTTTGCGGATCGTCTCGTACGCCTCTTCCGGGATGTCCCGGATCTGAATGGTCGCCATGGCGCGATAATAGCGCAAAAGCGCTATTATCGCGCTGATTCCGCTGCCTCGTACCCGGTCAGGGGAGGCGGGTCACCAGGTCTGGGACGTCGACCCGGTGACCGGTGTAGAACGGGATCTCCTCGCGGACGTGGAGGCGTGCCTCGGTGCCGCGCAGGTGGCGCATCAGATCAACGATCCGGTGCAGCTCGTCCGCCTCGAAGGCCAGGATCCACTCGTAGTCGCCCAGCGCGAAAGAGGCCACCGTGTTCGCCCGGACGTCTGGGTAGTCCCGGGCTTCCTTGCCGTGGTCGGCCAGCATCGTGCGGCGCTCGTCGTCCGGCAGCAGATACCACTCGTAGGAGCGAACGAACGGGTACACGCAGATGTACTTGCGCGGCTCCTCGCCCGCCAGGAAGGCCGGGATGTGACTCTTGTTGAACTCCGCAGGACGGTGCAGCGCGACGTTGCTCCACACTGGTTCGGACGCCTGCCCCAGCGGAGTCTCCCGGCGGAACCCGGTGTAGGCCGCCTGCACTTCCTCGATCCGCTCCGAGTGCCACCAGATCATGTAGTCCGCGTCGGCACGCAGCCCGGAGACGTCGTAGACGCCGCGGACCACGACACCTGACTCTGCCAGCGAATCCAGGTACTCCTGGGTCTGCTGCGCGGCCTTCTCCCGGTTTTCGGGCAGAGTGCCCTGCTCGATTCGGAAGACCGACCACATGGTGTAGCGGATCGTGTCGTTGAGCTCGTTGTAGTTCAGCCGCGCCATGTCCTCATCGTCCCACTTCGCGTGGGCCGGCCCGCAGGAGGTCCCGCGTGATATCGGTCGCTGCCGCCGTCCCGGTGGCGATGCAGGCCGCGACGCCGACGCCGTGCAAGGCGGCACCGGCGATCGCCAGCCCCGGCACCTCCGCCACGGCGCGTTCGACGTCGGCGATGAGGTCCAGGTGCCCCACTCCGTACTGCGGCAGGCCGCCGCCCCAACGCACCACCACGGAGTCCACGGGAACCGGGGAAGTCCCGGTCAGCTCCGCGAAGTCCGCTGCGACCCGGCGCAGCAACTCGGCGTCGTCCAAGCGGAGCTCCGCGGCCTCGCCGAACCTGCCGACCGAGCCGCGCACGAGCAGCTCGCCGTCCGCTCCGCGCAGGTGCGGCCACTTCTTGCTGGAGAAGGTGAATGCCTTGGCAGTGAACGGGGTCCCGTCGGCGTGCTGCTCGCCACGCGCGATCAGCACCCCTGAGGCCTCGGGCAGCCGCGTGTCCGGCGGCAGGGCGAGCCCGACCACGATCGAAGACGACAGCTCCACCTCCGCCAGCTTCGCCGCTGCGGCCGGAGCGGCGTCGTCGAGCAGCTTGCGGGCAGCCGGTACGGGCACTGCGAGCACCGCGGCGTCGACATCCAGGAACTCGGGGCTGAGCGCGGCCCCGATCTCCAGGCGCCAGCCGGAATCCGTCCGGGCCAGCTGCCGCACCGGGAACCCCAGCCGCACCTGGGCGTCGGCGGCGATCAGCAGCCGGTCGATCAGCTCCCGGTAGCCGTAGCGGAACGCACCGAACACCGGTGGTTTCGGCGAGTCTTCCGGTTTCGGCGAGGGCAGTGCCGAGGCCGCGGCCGCGGTGATCGACTCCGCTCCGGCGTCGAGCGCGGCGGCCAGTGCCGGAATTGTCGCCCGCAAGCCGAGCAAGTCCGCACTGCACGCGTAGACGCCGCCCAGCAGCGGCTCGACGAGGCGGTCGACGACCTCGTCGCCGACCCGCCATCTCAGCAGCTCGCCGACCGAGATGTCGGCGCCGCCGAGCCGAACCGGCGGCAGGTCCGCCTCCGCTCGGACCGCGGCCACCCCCGCTGGGGAAAGCACGCCCTGCACCGCGTCCGCCGAAGCCGGGATGCCCATCACGGTCCCATCGGGCAACCGGCAGGTCCGGCGGCCGACGCGCACCGTCGCGCAGACCTCACCCGGGTGCACGATCTCATCGGGCACGCCGAGCTGCTCCGCGAGCTGCCGGACTTCCGGGCGCCGGTCGAGGAAGGCCTCCGCCCCGACGTCGTAGCGGCAACCGGCCAGCTCGACCGTGCGGAGCTTGCCGCCGAGCCGGTCATCCTGCTCCAGCAGCACGATTTCAGCGTCCGGCCCCAGCTCGCGGCGAAGCCGGTAGGCGGCGGTGAGGCCAGCGATCCCGCCTCCGACGACTGCGACCCGGTACGCCATCACTGCTGGCTCGCGGCGTGTACCAGCTCGACGACCCGGGTGAGCACCGCGGGGTCGGTGGTGGGGAGCACCCCGTGACCGAGGTTGAAGATGTGCCCGCCGACGGCCTTGCCTTCGCCGAGGATCCGGTGCACCTCGCGCTCGACCGCGTCCCACCCGGCGAACAGCACCGCCGGGTCGAGGTTGCCCTGCACCACTGGCTCGGCCGCGTCCGGCTCCGCCGCCCGCAGCCGGTTCGCCGCCTCATCCAGCGGCACCCGCCAGTCCACGCCGACCACGTCGGCGCCGACGGAGCGCATCGCGCCGAGCAGCTCGCCGGTGCCGACCCCGAAGTGGATCTTCGGCACGTCCGCGATCTCCGCGATGCCGGCGAAGATTCGTCGGCTGTGCGGCAGCACGAACTCGCGGTAGTCGCGCAGCGAAAGGGCCCCAGCCCAGGAGTCGAAGAGCTGGATCGCATCGACCCCGGCCGCCAACTGAACCTTTAGGAACTCCAGCGTCGTGTCGGCCAGCCGCTCCAGCAGCGCGTGCCAGGTCTGCGGGTCGGAGTGCATCAGCGCCTTGGTGCGCTCGTGGTTGCGGCTCGGGCCACCCTCCACCAGGTAGGAGGCAAGGGTGAACGGGGCACCGGCGAACCCGATCAGCGGCGTCTCCCCCAGTTCGCGCACCAGCAGTCCGACCGCGTCGGCCACCGGCGCGACCTGCGACGGGTTCAGCCTCGGCAGCGCGGCGACGTCGGCGGCGGTGCGCACCGGGTTTGACACGACCGGCCCGGTGCCCGCGACGATGTCCAGGCCGATGCCAGCCGCGTAAAGCGGCAGCACGATGTCGCTGAACAGGATCGCGGCGTCCACTCCGTGCCGCCGCACCGGCTGCAGCGTGATCTCGGTGACCAGCTCCGGGGTCAGGCACGCCTGCAGCATCGGCACACCCTCGCGGACCCTGCGGTACTCCGGCAGCGAACGCCCCGCCTGCCGCATGAACCAGACCGGGGTGTGCCGGGGGGTACCGCCGCGAGCGGCGACGAGCAAGGGGGCGTCGGCGAGGTCCCGGCGGGCCGAAACCGGCGCGGAGTTCGCGGAATTCGTCATCGAGGTCGCTGTCCGTACGTCGATCGGTGTCCCCGGGACGGCGCCGCGGCGGGCCGGCCGGGCTTGCGCCGCAATCTTCGCACGCCTGCCTCCCGCCCCTGGCCGAGAGCCTGCCGTCGGCCGCTGGTGCGCCCTCGCCCCCCGAATTCCGAACGACCTCGACCCGGCCACGGACGCCACATACCGGCGATGGCCGGCGGGACCGAGAAAGCCAGATGCACCTCGACACCGACCGCGGCCAACTCCTCGGCCACGAACCGCCAACGGTGCAGCCCTCCACCACGATCGCCGCATCTACCGCACCACCGGCCGGGCACCGTTGCGTCAGCCAACCACGCAACACGGCCCGTGCAGGTATCCACATGATCAAAGGTGATCTGCTGACGGTGGACCCTGCTGGTTAATTTCGGCGCGCTGTTGGGGCTGTTTGGGAAGGTGCGGGCATGAAGCGAACAGACGTTCGTGTCGTCGACCGATGCGAACAGGCCGTCCACCACACACCGGTTGGCGAGGTAGAACCGGACCACTCCCGCGACCAGCCCCCCGCCGAATTAGCCAGCAGGATCACGGTGCACGCCAAAACCGCCAACGATAGTCATCGGGACCCCTCAAGCTCCCGAACAACATGTGACGCACTCAATCCTGCGCCTGCGCTGAGGCGGTCCTCATCACATGCCATCTTTCGGCGTGCCTCCGCCACCACCCGCGTTCGGCCGCCTACAGTCGGCGGCGTGACGGAGATGTCGGCGACGCCCGAAGTCTTCCGGCAGGCTGTTGCCGCGTTGACGTCGTTCCGCCCGCGGGCCGAGATCGAGCTGAGCGAGGTCGGGCCACCGAAGCGCCTGGCGCCCTGGGCGCATGCGCTCGCCGCCGAGGCGAACGGGCCAGCCGACGAGCTCGCCACCGCTCGACTGGTGCTCCTCTACGATCCGGAAGGCCAGGCGGCGTGGGACGGCGCGTTGCGGCTCGTCGTCTACCTGCGGGCCGAACTCGACCCGGAGCTGGCCACCGACCCGCTGCTGCCAGCGGTGGGCTGGTCGTGGCTGACCGACGCGCTGGAGGACTCCGGCGCGTCCTGGACCGCCCTTGGCGGCACGGTCACGCTGACCTCGTCGGCCCGGTTCGGCGACATCGCGGGCCCGACCCGCAGCCATGATCTGGAACTGCGCGGCTCCTGGACGGCCACCGACGCCCAGCTGGAACCGCACGCAGCCGCGTTCCACGAATTGATGGCGACTGCAGCGGGGCTGCCCCCGGAAGGCGTCTCGATGCTCGGCGGGCGGCCCAGCGGCACAGCTCCGCGAGACTGAATCCGGATCGCCCGATCACCGGCTGTGCCGGTCGACTCCGGCGCGTAAGGTTCGGCGCAACCGATCCCCTCCCCCGCGGCGGGCGACACGCCGAAGCGCCATTTCCTTTCGCGAAGACCCGCGAGGCGCCCAAACCATTGAATACGCAAATTTTTCACAATCCGCGTTCGTATTACGTCGCTTGGCCACGCTCCGACGTTACGGAGATAGCTCACAGTCACCCAAAAGAGCGATACGGGCATGTTCAGGTAACAACTCGATCGGGATAGATACCCGATTGATCGTCCCGCTGACCCGCTTGGGCGGTTACGCTGCCCCCGACGACACCACTTTCGGTCGATCAGTGGCGCGGCTGATTGGTCGAGAGTCCCGGTGCCGGTCGGGGGGCACGACCGACTCCAGGGAGGTAGTGACGTGGCTGCCGTCGGCTTAGGTCAGGCCGCTCGAACCACGCCCGCCGGCACTTTGCCGGCCAACATGGTCCCGCACCCGCGGGAAGAGCTGTTCACGGTGCTCGTGGTGGACGACCATCCGCTGCTCCGGGAGGCAATCGCCGCCCGGCTGCTGCAGATGGGCGCTGGCACGGTGCACGAGGCCGCATCCATGGCCGAAGCCAGGGCTCGCGCCCTGGCGACTGGTCCTTGCGACCTCGCAATTCTCGATCTCGGGCTCCCGGACGGGACCGGCATCGAGCTGGTAACCGAACTCCGGAGCCAGGGCTGGCCACGGATCGTGGTGCTCGCTTCGTCCGATGACCCGTATGCGGTCCGGGCTGCCTTCCAGGCAGGTGCGCAGGCGTACCTGCTGAAGTCGGCCTCGCCGATGGTGGTCACCGACGGCGTGCGCCGCGTGCTCGACGGCGGCGTGTATGCCGATCCCAGCGTGGCGCCGGTGCTTGCCGCCGGTACCCGCGTGCCGGGAACGGACAACACGCCTCGCGAGCTGTCCGGGCGTGAAGTCGAGGTGCTCCAGTTGGTGGCCGACGGCCGCTCCAACAAGGAGATCGGCGAGGCCCTGAACCTGTCCGCGCTCACGGTGAAGAGCCACCTGTCGCGGATAGGGCGCAAGCTGGGCACCGGCGACCGGGCACAGATGGTTGCGCTAGCCATGCGGGCTGGCGTGATCCGATGACCGGACGCTGACGCACCCGCATCGGGCGGTCGACCCGACGAGCTCGGATGGAGTGGCCCACGGCGCGGGCCGAAGCACGTAAGGTCTGGTAGCCGTGGAAGCTGCAAGCCCCGAAACCGTCGGGTCCGACCGCCCGGAGCCGGTGTTGTTGACCGAACCCACCGACGGCGTGCCGCCGGTGGTGGACACACCGGCCGCGTTGAACGCGGCCGCGAACGTACTGGCTGCGGGGACCGGACCGGTCGCCGTGGACACCGAGCGCGCTTCGGGTTATCGCTACTCGCAACGCGCCTACCTGGTGCAACTCCGTAGAGAAGGCGCCGGCACCGTGCTGGTGGACCCGATCGCGCTCAACGGTGCGCTTGATCCGCTGCTGCCGGCCTTGGCCGACGCGGAATGGGTGCTGCACGCGGCGTCGCAGGACCTGCCGTGCCTCGCCGAGCTCGACCTGCGTCCGTCGCGCTTGTTCGACACCGAACTGGCTGGTCGGCTCGCCGGGTTCGAGCGCGTGTCGCTCGGTGCGCTCGTGGAGCGCATGCTCGGCTACCGACTGGAGAAGGGCCACAGCGCGGCGGACTGGTCTCGCCGACCACTTCCCCAGGACTGGCTGGTCTACGCCGCACTGGATGTGGAGCTGCTGACCGCCCTGCGCGACGCGATGCGCGACGAGCTGGAGCGGCAGGGCAAGCTGGGCTGGGCACATGAGGAGTTCGAGGCGGTTCGCACGGCAGCGCCCGCCCCGCCGCGTGCCGAGCCTTGGCGCCGCACGTCCGGCATTCACCGGGTGCGCAATCCTCGCCAGCTGGCGGCCGTTCGAGAGCTGTGGGAGACCCGGGACAACGTCGCGCGGGACCGCGATCTCGCCCCAGGACGCGTACTGCCGGACTCCTCGATCGTGCAGGCCGCGCAAGCCAACCCGAAGACCGAGGCCGACCTCGTCGCCCTGCCGGTGTTCGGCGGGCGTCAGCAGCGGCGCCGGGCCGCGATGTGGTTGCAGGCCCTGCGGGCGGCGCGTCGGCTGGAGAACGACGAGCTGCCAGCCCCGGCCTCACCGCACGAGGGCCCGCCCCCGACGAACCGCTGGGCCGACCGTGATCCGGCGGCCGCGGCGCGGCTGTCCGCAGCGCGTTCGGCGCTGTCGAAGATCGCCGAGCGCAACAGCCTGCCGGTGGAGAACCTGCTGCTTCCCGACCTGGTCCGGCGGACCTGCTGGACCCCGCCGGAGGACCGCAGCGCCTACGGCGTCGCCGAGCTGCTGCGCGACAAGGGCGCCCGCGAGTGGCAGATCAACCTCACGGCCGAGCCCCTGAGCAAGGCCCTCCATGCGACGGCCACGGACTGACGTCCGCAGTGCGGCGGTTCCACACGGAGCCGCCGCACGGGATCGTCGGTTACGGGTTGCGGCCGAGGAAGGCAAGCAGGCGGTCCTGCTCGGGCGCGTCGCTGGAGATGCGGACTTCTGGGCCGCAGACGCATCGCAGGTTCAGCTGCCGCGCGCAGAGGCCGGTGGCCTCGGCCATCTCGGCGACCGTCGTCCGGCTGGCGTGCTCGAGCATTCGCCGGACGGTCTCGGCAGCGGAGTCCTCCGGAGCCGCCGCCCCGAGCCATTCGCGAGCGTGTTCTTGGAGGACGCGAAGCCGGCTCCCCTGGTCTTCGGCGGCCCCGATCTGGTCGCCGAGGAGCCGTTGGGCCCGGGAGCCGAGCACGTCGTCCAGGGACACCCGCCTGTTGCGCAGCTCGCGGGATCGAAGTCGAGGACACTGCCCGCCCGCCCCGCGCGGAATCGCACGCCGACCGCCTCGGTGCCCTGCGGCACGGCGTACGACCACGCCTATGTTTCCGGGCCGCAAACGCGGATCACGCCCATGCTGATGCACAGCACGTCGACACAACCGTCCGGCACGATCGTCGCAGCGCCCGCCACGTCCGCAGTCCAACCGGTCACGAGGTCCGAGACCAAATCCGGGGCCACCGCCGAAGGGACGTACAGCACGGGGTCAGCCTAGAAGTGGCCACCGACGGTGGCGCTGATCATGATGTGAGACAGCCGACACGGTCAGCCCGTATGGTTACTGGTGGGTAATAAGCACTAGAGTGCGGTTACCGACCGGTAGTGACCGTTTGATCCGGCCGGCAACCATCCACCAAGCCAGTGAGGAGCACGCCGTGGCCGCACCTGCGTCGGCACCCGCCGACAGCCGCAGCCGCCAAGCGGTTCGGGACGTGGTCTTCGTCGACGGCGTACGCACGCCGTTCGGCAAGGCCGGTTCGAAGGGCCAGTACGCCCAGACCCGCGCCGACGACATGGTCGTCAAGGTCATCCGGGAGCTGCTGCGGCGGCATCCGGAACTGCCGGCGGAACGCATCGACGAGGTCGCCATCGCCGCCACCACCCAGATCGGCGACCAGGGTCTGACCATCGGCCGCAGCGCGGCGCTTCTGGCCGGGCTACCCAAGTCGGTCCCCGGCTTCGCCATCGACCGGATGTGCGCTGGCGCCATGACGGCGGTGACGACCCTGTCCAGCGGAATCGCCTTCGGCGCCTACGACGTGGCGATCGCCGGCGGCGTCGAGCACATGGGCAGCCACCCGATGGGCGAGGGCGTCGACCCCAACCCGCGCTTCGTCTCCGACAAGATCGTCGACCCGTCGGCGCTGATCATGGGCTCGACCGCGGAGAACCTGCACGACCGGTTCCCGACGCTGACCAAACAGCGCACCGACGCCTACGCGGCCCTGAGCCAGCAGCGCTACGACGAGGCACTGCGGGCCGGGAAGATCACGCCGGACCTGGTCGCGGTGTCCACCCGCTCCGAGCAGGGCTGGGGCCTGGCCACCACCGACGAGCCGCCCCGCCCGGGCACCACGGTGGAGGCGCTGAGCGGCCTGAAAACGCCGTTCCGGCCGCACGGCCGAGTAACCCCGGGCAACGCCGCGGGCCTCAACGACGGCGCGACGGGCTGCCTGCTGGCCGACGTGGACACCGCCGCCGAACTCGGCCTGCCGGTCGGGATGCGGCTGGTCGGCTACGCCTTCGCCGGCGTGGAGCCGGAAGTGATGGGCGTCGGGCCGGTGCCCGCCACGGAGAAGGCACTGCAGCGCGCCGGGCTGACCATCGACGACATCGGTCTGTTCGAGATCAACGAGGCCTTCGCGGTGCAGGTGCTGGCGTTCCTGCAGCACTTCGGCATCGACGACGACGACCCTCGGGTCAACCCGTGGGGCGGCGCGATCGCCTGCGGCCACCCGCTGGCGTCCTCCGGCGTGCGGCTAATGATCCAGCTGTCCCGGCACTTCGCCGAGCACCCCGAGGTGCGCTACGGCATCACGACCATGTGCATCGGCTTCGGCATGGGCGGAACGGTCATCTGGGAGAACCCGGACTACAACGCAGGAGGCGCCCAATGACAGTCGAAACTTCGACGACGGATTTCGCGGCGCTGTTCCCCGACGAAGTGGTGACCAAGGCGTTCACCAGGTTCGTCGACGTGCCCGGCCTAGCCGGCCAGCTCGCGCTGATCACCATCGACAACGGCCACGACCACACGCGCCCGTCCACCTTCGGCCCGGGCGGCCTGACCAGCCTGAACACCGCGCTGGACGAGGCGTTCGCCGCCGAGCCCGCGGCCATCGCGGTCACCGGCAAGCCGTTCGTGTTCGCCGTGGGCGCGGACCTCTCCGGGATCGGGCGGATCACCGAGCGGGAGCACGCCCACCAGATCGCCCAGGCCGGGCACGACGTGTACCGCCGGATCACCGAGTCGAAGATCCCGACCTTCGCGTTCGTAAACGGCGCGACGCTCGGCGGCGGCCTGGAGCTGGCGCTGTCCTGCCACTACCGGACGGTGTCTTCGAACGCGGGCGCGATCGCGTTCCCGGAGTGCTTCCTGGGCCTGTTCCCGGGCTGGGGCGGCACCCAGCTGCTGCCCAACCTGATCGGGCCTGATGCCGCGGTGACGGTGATCATCGAAAACGCGCTCAGCCAGAACCGGATGCTCAACCCGAAAAAAGCCCGTCAGCTGGGCGTCTTCGACGAGCTGCTGGAGAGCCCGGACTTCTTGGAGGAGTCCGTGCGCTGGGCGGTCCGGGTGGTCAACGGCGAGCAGGTCGTTACCCGCCCGAAGATCGACCGCGGCAAGGTCTGGGACGACGCCGTCGCCCGCGCCAAGGGCATCGTCGAATCCCGCACCCACGGCGCCTCCCCCGCGGTGACCAAGGCCGTCGAGCTGATCGAACTGGCCCGGGGCAACGACCTCGACGCGGGCTACGCCGCCGAGACCGAGGCGCTGACCGACGCGCTGATGTCCGACGAGCTGCGCTCCGGGCTCTACTCCTTCGACCTGACCCAGAAGCGGGCCAAGCGGCCCGCCGGGGCGCCCGACAAGTCGTTGGCGCGCAACGTCACCAAGGTCGGCGTCATCGGCGCCGGGCTGATGGCGAGTCAGCTGGCGCTGCTGTTCGTGCGCCGCCTTGAGGTGCCGGTGGTGATCACCGACGTCGACCAGGAGCGCATCGAACGCGGCTTGGGCCACATCCACGGCGAGATCGACAAGCTCGGCGCCAAGGGCCGCCTGTCGCCGGACGCGGTGAACCGCCTCAAGGCGCTGGTCACCGGCTCGCTGGACAAGAAGCCGTTCGCCGACGCCGACTTCGTCATCGAGGCCGTCTTCGAGGAGATGTCTGTCAAGCAGCAGGTGTTCGCCGAGCTGGAGGAGCACGTCTCCCCCGAGACGATCCTGGCCACCAACACCTCGTCGCTGTCGATCACCGAGATGGGCTCGAAGCTGAAACACCCGGAGCGGGTCGTCGGCTTCCACTTCTTCAACCCGGTCGCGGTGCTGCCGCTGCTGGAGGTGGTGCGCGGCGAGCAAACCGACGACGCCGCGCTGGCGACCGCGTTCAAGGTCGGCAAGCAGCTGAAGAAGTCGTGCGTGCTGGTCAAGGACGCGCCGGCGTTCGTGGTGAACCGGCTGCTGACACGGTTCATGGGCGAGGTCATCGCGACCATCGACGAGGGCACGCCGTTCGACGTGGCCGACAACGCGCTGGAGCCGCTGGGCCTTCCCATGACCCCGATGGTGCTGCTGCAGCTGGTCGGTCCGGCGGTCGCACAGCACGTCAACGAAACGATGCACGCGGCCTACCCGGACCGGTTCAAGCTCAGCGACAACATGCAGCGGTTCGTCGATGCTCGCAAGTCCGCGGTGTGGATCACCGACGAGTCCAGTCAGTCAGCGACGCGAAGCGCCTCCGCGGGGGACAGTGGCCGGGCGACGGGCGGGCAGGTCGTGGACCCGGAGGTCGCGGCGCTGTGGGCGCAGGGCGACAAGCCCTCGACGTCCGAGCAGGTCCGCGAGCGGGCGCTGAACGCGCTGGCCGAGGAGATCCGGATCATGCTCGACGAGGGCGTGGTCGCGCAGGCGCAGGACATCGACCTGTGCATGCTCATCGGCGCGGGCTGGCCGTTCTGGCTGGGTGGCATCACGCCGTACCTGGACCGCGCGGGCATCGCGGAGAAGGTCAACGGCAAGCGCTTCCTCGCCCCGGGAGTGGCCTCCGTCCCGGCTTGATAACCGGACGTGCGAACGGGGGCCGCGGCGATGTCGCTGCGGCCCCGTTCGCGTGCGTGAAGTTAGGGTGCGGATCACCGGAACCCGGCCCTGTTCGAACTCGATGTGGCCGCGCTTTAGGCTATGAGCGGGCTTTGAGCTCTGAACGTGGGCCGTAGCCGCTGCTTGGACGGTCGACAGACCCAAGCCCGCTCCGTTGCCGAGCGGCTCGCAGCTTTCGGTCCTTCAAACCGTTCCTGGTTGTGCGACTGGCAATCCAACATCTTCAGCCGCCTTGTGGAGACGATAGTCATAGGTCACGAATGCCGTCAGGCGCGAACCGAAGATCGCATGTGCCGTCGCAAGGTGAATCGCGGCGAGTGAACGCAACGAGACGTCTTGGTACGCAGCGGCCGTAGCTCGTACCACGTCGTCAATGTCGTAGACGCCGATCCTCTTCAGGACGGCGGGGGCGGCGCTGAGCAAGTTCGGCTCGTACCGTCTTAGTGCCCGCGGAACCTCCACCTCGACGAGCGCAGATGCGACCAGCGCTACATTCGGCTGTTGCTCCAGCCAATCCGCCAGGGCGTCGCTTTCTCGTTCTCGCCTTATCAGCTTGATGAGCGCAGCGCTGTCGAGGTAGATCACTAGTAGCGCTCCTCATCCCGTAGCTCACGGATGAGCGCGCCCGCGTCCACGTCAGTTCGAACAGGGCCGAGTGGCCGAGGCATCGACCCCTCCAGAGTTGGCGGGCGGAACTTCCCAGAAGCGATCAGCTCGCCGAGAGGGTGGGGATGCGCAGGAATGATCCTGGCGATGATGGCACCGCGCTCGGTGATGTCGATTTCCTCGCCGCGCTTGACTCTGGCCAGGACGCTGGACGTCTCCTGGTTCAACATGCGGACGGGCACCTCGCTCATGACCAGAGTGTAGAACACCGATGTTCTACATGCGATCCAGGTCACGGTGCGGCGGGGAGTTGGATCGTCACCGAGAGGCCTCCGGCTGGGAGGGGTTCCGCCCGGACTCGGCCGTGGTGGGCCTTCGCCGCCGCTTGGACGATCGACAGGCCCAGACCCGCTCCGTTTCGGGCCGTTCGCTGGACTCCTGCCCGGCGGAACGGCTCGAAGAGGGATTCCACTTTGCCCGCCAGGATTCTCGGCCCCGACGACGACACCCGCAGGGTTGTCCACTGTGGATCGCTGCCGGTGCTGATCTCCACCCAACCGCCATCGACGTTGTGGCGCACCGCGTTCTCCAGCAGGTTGCCTGCCACGCGCTCCAGCAGCGCCGGATCGCCGACTGCGAATGCCGGCTCCTCGCAGCACTTGATGCGAAGTCCGCGCTGCCGCGCCTCCTGCTCCACCGCGCGCAGCGCGCGGCCCACGAGCTCGGTGAGGTCCACCGGCTCCCTCACCGCCAACTCCACACCTTCCGTGCGGGCCAACAGGAGCAGGGCCTCCACCAGCCGCTCCGCGCGCGCCGTCGCTTCGCGGACCACATCGGCCATCCGGCGCAGCTCCGCCTCGTCGGCGTCGGGGTCCGACAGCGTGACGTCGAGCTCCATGCGGATCACCGACAACGGCGTGCGCAGCTCGTGACTCGCGTTGGCGACGAACCTGCGCTGCGAGTCGAACGCCGCTTGCAACCGGTCGAGCATCGCGTCGAATGTGTCGGCCAACTGTGCGACCTCGTCGCGAGGGCCGGTCAACTCGATCCGCTCGTCCAACGACTCCGCGGACAACCGGCGCGCGGCGTCAGTCACGTCGTGCAGCGGTCGTAGCACGCGGCCGGTCACCATCCACGCCAGCAGCGCAGCCGCCAGCACCACGGCGACGAATGCGAACCCGCCGATCAGCAGGACCTGCTGCCGCGCGGAGTCGCGCAGCGCCTCGCCGAGCAGTTCCGCAGGCACATCTACGCCGTGCACCCGGACCCGTCCCGCGGGCAACCGGGGCACCGCGGCCACCACGTTGCCAACCAGCACCCATCCCAGCCACAGCAGCAGCCCACTGACCGCGGCGACCAGCGCCGTCGCCAGCAGGGTCAGCCGCGTTCGCAGGCCCGGCCCGCGGCGGGTGGTCGATCGGGCGGCCGCGCTCATGGGCTCAGTCCCGAGCGTGCTCAGCGCGGCCTGCCGACGGCACCCGGTAGCCGGAGCCGACCACGGTTTCGATGATGCTCGGCTCCCCCAGCTTCTTGCGCAGCGTCATCATCGTGACCCGCACCGTCGTGGTGAACGGGTCGGCGTTCTCGTCCCAAACCCGTTCCAGCAGTTCCTCGGAGCTCACCACGGCGCCGCCTGCCGCCAGCAGCACCTCAAGCACGCCGAACTCCTTGCGGGTCAGCTCGACCTCGCCGTCCTGCCGGTGCACGGTGCGCCGCGCAGAATCCAGCTCCAGCTCCAGCGCGGTCAGCAGCGGCGGTTGCGCCGGAGTGGCGCGACGCCCCAGCGCCCGGACCCGGGCGATCAGCTCCGCGAACGCGAACGGCTTGGCCAGGTAGTCGTCGGCGCCCAAGGACAACCCGGTGACGCGGTCCTCGACCGTGCCGCTGGCGGTGAGCATCAGCACCCGGGTCAGCTCGCCGGAGAACACCAGCCGGCGGCAGAGCTCGTCACCGGACATGCCTGGCAGGTCCCGGTCGAGCACCAGCACGTCGTACCGGGTGATCGACGTCTTCTCCTGGCCGCTTTCGCCGTCGTAGGCGACGTCCACGGCCATGCCTTCCCGGCGCAACCCGCGAACTATCGCATCGGCCAGCGGCTTCTCGTCCTCGACGACCAGGATTCGCACACGTTCACCCTGCCACAGCAGCCAGGCCGCAACTTCAATGGAAATCGCGGCGAGTTATCCACAGGCTCCGGTGTGTCGGGTACCTGACACACCGATCGGGTGCGATTTCTATGGAAATCGGACCTTCGATTTCCATATTGAAATCACGCTCTTCGGCCTCAGCCGTTCGCCGCTTCCGGGCGCTCGTTGTCGGCCGCGACACGCAGCGACACGCGGGACCCGCGCTGTTTGGCGACCCACTCGGTGATGCGGCGGGCGATGTCCTGCTCGGTCAACCCCAGCTCGGAAAGCACCTCGTCGCGAGACTTGTGGGTCAGGAACTGGTTCGGCACCGCCAGGTCTCGCAACGGGACGTCCAGCTCTGCGTCGCGCAGCGCCGCCGCCAGCGCCCAGCCGAAGCCGCCGTGCCGCCCGCAGTCCTCCAGGGTGACCACCAGCCGGTGCTGGTCGGCCAGCTCGACGATCTGCCCCGGCACCGGCACTACCCAGCGCGGATCGACCACGGTGACCCCGATGCCCTGCGCCGAAAGCCGCTCCGCCGCAGCCACCGCCAGCTCCGCGAACGCGCCAACCGCGACCAGCAGCACGTCGTTGCTCTCACCGGCGGTCGGGCGGCGCAGCACGTCCACCCCGCCGACCCGCTCCACGGCTGGGACCTCCTCGATCACCGAGCCCTTGGAGAACCGGACCACGGTCGGCCCGTCGTCGACAGCGACCGCCTCGCGCAGCTCCTCGCGCAGCGTCACCGCGTCGCGCGGCGCCGCGACCTGGATGCCCGGGATCAGGCCGAGGATCGACAGGTCCCACATGCCGTTGTGGCTGGCGCCGTCGTCGCCGGTGATCCCGGAACGGTCCAGGGTCACCGTGACCGGCTGCCTGTGCAGCGCCACGTCCATCAGCAGTTGGTCGAACGCGCGGTTCAGGAACGTCGAGTACACCGCGAACACCGGGTGCATGCCGCCCATCGCCAGCCCGGCCGCCGAAGTCATGCCGTGCTGTTCGGCGATGCCCACGTCGATGCAGCGGTCCGGGTAGGCCTCACCGAACTTCTTCAGCCCGGTCGGGCCGAGCATCGCGGCGGTGATGGCCACCACGTCCGGGCGCTCGGCTCCGATGCGCACCAGTTCCTCGGCGTAGACGTCGGTCCAGCTCTTCGGGGCTGGCTTGGTCGGCAGCCCGGTCTCCGGGTCGATCACCTTGACCTGGTGCATTTGCTCGGCCTGGTCGTTCTCGGCTGGGGCGAACCCGTTGCCCTTGCGGGTCACCGCGTGCACGATCACCGGGCCGCCGAAGGACTTGGCCATCTGCAGCGCGTGCTCCATCGCGCGCAGGTCGTGGCCGTCAACCGGGCCCAGGTACTTGATGCCGAGGTCCGAGAACATCACCTGCGGGCTGATCGCGTCCTTGATGCCACTCTTGGCCGCGTGCAGGCCGGTGTAGAGCGAGCGCCCAACCACCGGGAGGTTGCGAAGCGTGCGGCGGCCGCTCTCCAGCGCCTTCTCGTAGCTGGGGTTCAAGCGCAACGCGGCGAGGTGCTCGGCGAGGCCGCCGATCGTCGGCGAGTAGGACCGGCCGTTGTCGTTGACCAGGATCACCACCGGGCGCTCCTGGTCGGCGGCGATGTTGTTCAGCGCCTCCCAGCACATGCCGCCGGTGAGCGCGCCGTCGCCGACGACCGCCACCGCGTGCCGCGGCTTGCCGCTGAGCTGGAAGGACCGGGCCAAGCCGTCGGCGTAGGACAGCGCCGTCGAGGCGTGGCTGTTCTCCACCAGGTCGTGGTCGCTTTCGGTGCGCGACGGGTAGCCGGAGAGGCCGTCGCGCTTGCGCAGCCGGTCGAAGCCGTCCTGCCGACCGGTAATGATCTTGTGTACATACGCCTGGTGACCGGTGTCGAACACGATGGCGTCCTGCGGCGAGTCGAACACCCGGTGGACGGCCAGGGTCAGCTCCACCGCGCCAAGATTCGGTCCCAGGTGCCCACCGGTGCGGGACACCTTCTCGATCAGGAAGTACCTGATCTCCGAGGCCAGTTGCACCAGCTCAGCGTGCTTAAGGCTCTTGACGTCGGCCGGACTGTGCACGGACCCCAGCAGCGTCACCGTTCCACCTCACTTGTCGTGCCGGTCGGTTCATTCGCACGCTGGGGCCAGCTGGCTGCCTGGCTCCGCGCGATGCATAGCTCGCCTCAGTCTACGGAGCGGGCTGCCGACGGCCCGGTGTGGTGCATGAGGGAGCGCGGAGCGATCCGAAGCGAGGGTCCCGCGCATTCGTGTTCCGCCGGACGGCCGATGGCCAGCGTTCGGCGGATCATCCCAGGAGGACCGAAATGACCAATTCAGATGGCCGAAAGGCCGAGTTGGAGGCGCGTAACAGCAATGTGCGAGCAGGTGTGATCGCTGCTGGAAGGCTTGCAGCGGCAGACCTCTCAGTTGCAGGAGGCGCAGGCGGCGGCGATGGCAGCCACCGGCGAGGCGACCTCCTCGGATGGGCTGGCGACCGTGCCAACGCTGTGGGCATCGTCACCGATGTCCAGATCTCGCCATCTGCGTTCAAGTCCAGCACGCCGGAGAAACTGGCCCGGAGCTTCCTGGAGGCCTCGCAGGCGGCGGCACAGGACGCGCGCGCCAAGGCCGACGCCGCGATGGCCCCGTTGCAGGAGGGTGTGCCCGACTTCTTCCCGGGCGCCCCGTCGCTGGAGGACCTGGTTCCCGCTCCGCCGGAACCGACCACCCTGCCGGTTTCGCCCAACCCGCCCGAGAACGACGACTGGGACGACTTCGAACCCCGGTCCGGTTTCCAAAAGGACCTGTGGTGACGGGATTCGACGTGCGCCCCGAGGCGTTGCGCGCCGCCTCCCCGCAATTCGACGGCGCGGCGGGCAAGCGGCAGGCGGCGCTGGACAAGCTCAACGGGGCGCTCCAGGCGAAAGGCGAGTGCTGGGGCAACGACGAGGCCGGGCAGAAGTTCGCCTGGGACTACGAGCCCGGCTCGCAGTCGGCCACCGATGCCTTCACCGGACTGACCAGCGCCCTGCACCAGATCCGCGGCGAGCTCGACAACACCGCGAGGAACTGGGAAACCGACGACATCAACAACGCGGACAGCTTCCGCTGAGCACGGAGAATCCACATGGGAATCGAGATTCCGGATGCGGTGAAGTGGCTGACGCCGATCGTCGTGGGGGCCAGCTGGCCGGCAGGTGACGAGACCGCGCTGCGCCGGGCCGAAGCCGCGGCCTACGGGGCCGGCAAGGGCGCGCTGTCCGGCATGCTGGGCAACACGATCAACAAGGGCCTGCACGGCGAAGCGCCGGGCTGGGGAGATCTCACCTCGGGGGCGATCTCCGGCGGCGTGGCCGGGGCGACCGGCGGCATGCAGAGCCGGCACGAGGGCCTGAACGCGACGCGGGATGCGACGGCCGCGGCGACGGCTGGGTGTCGGGCGAGAACAACCGGGGCTGGCGGTCCAAGTCATCGGAGGGCGCGGTGCACGGGGCCAATGTGGACAGTCCCTACAACCGCGGTTTCAATTCCACCCACGGCCAGCACATACCCGGCGACGGCGGCCCGAACAACGTCAACAACAACCCGTACGACGACGGCAGCCGGTCCTATTCGGAAGGGTCGGCACAACCCCCGTCGAACCCGGAGAGGAGGGTCGAGAACTGGCGCGGTGGCGTCGGTCGGCGGTAGGGCACGGGGCCGCTAATGGCCTCGCGGTTTCCCGTGAGGTCGTTCTTTCCCC